>NZ_JAENSV010000059.1:0-27796 GCF_016613265.1 Pseudomonas sp. MF6751 | reverse complement strand
AAAGTAAGCAAAGCGCTCTTGCCCCACCACTCGGCACCTCGCTTAGGCTCGGTGTGCCCGTAATCCGCCAGCGTGGTTTAACGGGGCGCCTAAGATCAAAAGCAGATCAAGATCAAGAGCGGCTCGCTTCACATCGTGGTTACCGTTGAGCTAACAGAGTTATGTAGATACCTATGCTGCGATGAGGGCGGCACGCTCGACATCGTTGTCGATTGAACCACCGCCATCGCAGGCAAGCCAGCTCCCACATTTAGAGCATATTGCCCGTTCAGCCGCGCTCGGGCTGGAAACGCACCACAAACCCGTTGAGGTTCTGCTGACGACCCAGCAAATCGCGCAGGCGATCTGCCTCGGCACGCTCGATCAGCGGCCCGACAAACACGCGGTTCTTGCCGTCAGCGCTGCGGATATAAGCGTTATACCCCTGGGCACGCAGCTTTTTCTGCAAGGCGTCGGCACTTTCGCGATTGGCCAGGCTGGCCAGCTGGATCGACCAACTGATCGGCAGGCCATTAGGGTCGATGCGACTCTGCCCCACATCCGGCTTGCCAGGCGCTGCAGGCTGCGGCGCTACCGGCTTGGGCGCTGGCGCCGGTGCAGCCGGTTTGGCGGCGACAGCCGGGGCTGGCGCTGGCTTGACCACCGGCACACTTGGCTGCACCGGCATCGAAGGGGCCTGTGAAGGCGCCTGCTGCGTGGCGACCTCCTCCTCGACGGGCTCAGGTTCTTCCGGCAGCACCTGAGGCTCAGGCACAACTACTGGTTCGACCTGAACCTGCGGCACCACCGGCGCCTGGGGCGCAGCGGGAGCTTCAACCACCACCTGGCGCTGTTCGTCCTGGCGGGAAAACAGCATCGGCAGAAAGATTACCGCCAACGCCACCAGCACCAGGGCCCCGACCATTCGCTGCTTGTATGCGCTATCCAGTAATGCCATGTGCAGCTTCCTCCGTGGAGCGCCGGGCCAGCCATTCAAGCGCCTCGGCAACACAATAAAATGATCCGAACAACAGGATTTCGTCCTCGGCCGTCGCTACCGTACACTGCGCCTCCAGGGCTGCAGTGACGCTTGCATACGACGTCACCGGCGCGCCAAGGTTCTGCAAGGCAGTTTCCAACTCAACCGCAGGACGGCTGCGTGGCGTATCCAGCGGCGCAACGGCCCAAGACTGGACGCTGCCCAGCAGTGGCGCAACCACGCCGTCCAGGTCCTTGTCGACCAACAACCCGAACACCGCCAGGCGACGCCCCACCGGCGGCGTAAGTGCCAGACGCTGAGCCAGGTACTGCGCAGCATGGGGGTTATGGCCTACATCCAACATCAGGCTCAGGCGCTTGCCTTGCCAGTCGAAGGTTCGGCGATCGAGGCGCCCCACCACTTTCGTTGCCAGCAAGGTCGCGGCGATCTGCGCGGCGTCCCACGGCAGGTCCAGCAGCAAATAGGCTTGCAGCGCGAGCGCGGCGTTTTCCATCGGCAGGTTCAGCAACGGCAAATCAAGCAGCTCTACCCGTTGGCCACGTGCATCCTGCCCACGCCATTGCCAATGGGTGTGGCCGATGTCCAGGGTGAACTCGCGACCCCGCAGGTAGAACGGGCAATCCAGTTCGCGCGCCCTGTCGAGCAAGGGTTGCGGTGGGTCCAGGTCACCACACAGCGCCGGACGGCCCTGACGGAAGATCCCGGCCTTTTCAAAAGACACCGATTCGCGGGTATTGCCCAGGTAATCGGCATGATCGACACCAATGCTGGTCACCAGGGCCAGGTCGGCATCCACCACGTTGACCGTATCCAGACGCCCGCCGAGGCCGACTTCCAGCACGACCACATCCAGTTGCGCACGCTCGAACAGCCAGAACGCCGCCAGGGTGCCCATCTCGAAATAGGTCAGGGAAATGTCGCCACGCCCGGCCTCCAGGGCTGCGAAGGCTTCGCACAGCTGGGCATCAGTGGCTTCGACACCATTGAGCTGCACCCGCTCGTTGTAGCGCAGCAGGTGCGGCGAACTGTACACGCCGACTTTGAGGCCTTGGGCCTGCAACAGCGCGGCGACAAAGGCACAGGTGGAGCCTTTGCCGTTGGTGCCGGTCACCGTGATCACACGCGGTGCCGGCTGGCCCAACCCGAGGCGGGCCGCTACCTGTTGCGAGCGCTCCAGGCCCATGTCGATGGCGGACGGATGCAACTGCTCAAGGTAGGCGAGCCATTCGCCCAGGGTACGTTGGGTCATAGGTTTGCTGGCACCGGCGGCACGACGATCGGCTCGACCTTAGGCGCGATGTACACAGGCGTCGGCAAGCCCATCATTTGCGCGAGCAGGCTGCCCAGGCGCGGGCGCAGTTCGCCACGCGGAATGATCAGGTCGATCGCACCGTGCTCCAGCAGGAACTCGCTGCGCTGGAAGCCTTCCGGCAGTTTTTCCCGCACGGTCTGCTCGATCACGCGCGGGCCGGCAAAACCGATCAGGGCTTTAGGCTCGCCAACGATCACATCGCCCAACATCGCCAGGCTGGCGGAGACGCCGCCGTAGACCGGGTCGGTCAGTACGGAGATGAACGGAATGCCTTCTTCACGCAGACGCGCCAGTACCGCTGAGGTCTTGGCCATTTGCATCAGGGAAATCAGGGCTTCCTGCATACGCGCACCACCGGAGGCGGCGAAGCAGATCATTGGGCAACGGTTTTCCAGGGCATAGTTGGCAGCGCGAACAAAGCGCTCACCGACGATGGCACCCATGGAACCGCCCATGAAGGAGAATTCGAAGGCCGAGACCACTACCGGCATGCCCAGCAGCTTGCCGCTGACCGAAATCAGCGCGTCTTTCTCGCCAGTCTGCTTCTGTGCGCCGACCAGGCGGTCCTTGTACTTCTTGCTGTCGCGGAACTTGAGACGGTCAACCGGCTCCAGGTCGGCACCCAGTTCATTACGGCCATCGGCATCCAGGAAGATGTCGATACGGGCGCGTGCGCCAATACGCATGTGGTGGTTGCACTTGGGGCAAACGTCCAGGGTCTTTTCCAGCTCCGGGCGATACAGCACCGCGTCGCAGGATGGGCATTTGTGCCACAGACCTTCAGGAACCGAGCTTTTCCTCACCTCGGAACGCATGATCGAAGGGATCAGTTTGTCTACTAACCAGTTGCTCATGCTTTCTTTTCTCCAGTACCGGTGGCTCGAACACAGCCCCGCGTATGCCCTTGAGCTAAATTCATATGTGGCGATGACACAGGCGGGACGGGGTCAGACGTTGGACCTGCCATTTCCCGCCCGTATCCTCAGCCTTCCAGACAACCTGCCAGCGCAGGGTTGCCACTTCGTTTCCGGGCCACCCACAGGCGGCGCCGGGCTGTTTTACACAGTGGTAGTTATGGACGGCGGCAGACTGCCAGCCGTCACATCCCACCCCTGCTGTTGCGCACGGCCTGCATGAACGCGCGAATCTTGCTCGGGTCCTTGATCCCCTTGCCCTGCTCCACCCCACCGCTGACGTCCACGGCATACGGCCGGACCTGTTCGATGGCCGCCTGGACATTCGCTGGAGTGAGCCCACCCGCGAGAATGACCGGCTTGCTCAACCCCTCGGGAATCAGCGTCCAGTCGAACGCCTCGCCCGTGCCACCGGGTACGCCGTCGACGTAGGTGTCCAACAGAATCCCGCGAGCGCCGGTATAAGCGGCGCAGGCTGCGGCGATATCGTCCCCGGCCTTGACCCGCAACGCCTTGATGTACGGGCGCTGATAGCTTTCGCATTCCTCTGGCGATTCGTCGCCATGGAACTGCAACATATCCAGCGGCACCGCATCCAGGGTTTCGTTGAGCTCGCAGCGGCTGGCGTTGACGAACAACCCCACGGTGGTCACGAAGGGTGGCAACGCAGCGATGATCGCCCGCACCTGCAGCACATTCACCGCCCGTGGGCTCTTGGCATAAAACACCAGGCCAATGGCATCCGCCCCCGCTTCGACTGCCGCCAGCGCGTCTTCTATGCGGGTAATCCCGCAAATCTTGCTGCGAACGGCTGACATGTCGTAGGAACCTCAGGGTTGGACCGAGAAAGTCCCGGATGGTAACAAAAGCTTTTCCGGGCGTCAGCCGCCAAGTTCGCTGAAACCGGTGAGGAAGTGCGGCCCGATAAAGCGTTCCGGTAATTCGAACTCGTCGCGGTACTCCACATCCACCAGGTACAGGCCGAACGGATGCGCCGTGACCCCGCCCGTGCGGCGAATGCGGCTTTCCAGCACTTCCTTGGCCCACTCCACCGGGCGCTCACCGGTGCCGATGGTCATCAGCACGCCAGCAATGTTGCGCACCATGTGATGCAGGAAGGCACCTGCACGGATATCCAGCACAATCATCTTGCCGTGGCGCGTCACCCGCAGGTGGTGGACTTCCTTGATCGGCGACTTGGCCTGGCACTGCCCGGCACGGAAGGCGCTGAAGTCATGCACCCCGACCAGATGCTGCGCGGCTTCGGCCATGCGCTCGGCATCCAGCGGGCGGTGGTTCCAGGTGATTTCTTCATTGAGGTGCGCCGGGCGGATCTGATCGTTGTAGATCACGTAGCGGTAACGCCGGGCGATGGCCTTGAAACGGGCGTGAAAATGCGCCGGCATGACCTTGGCCCAGCTGACACTGACGTCATGGGGCAAATTGATATTAGCCCCCATCACCCACGCCTTCATCGACCGCTCGGCCTGGGTGTCGAAGTGCACCACTTGGCCACACGCGTGCACGCCGGCATCGGTACGCCCGGCACACATCAGCGACACCGGCGAGTTGGCGACTTTGGACAGGGCGTTTTCCAGGGTTTCCTGCACCGTCAGCACCCCAGAGGCCTGACGCTGCCAGCCGCGATAGCGCGAGCCTTTGTATTCCACGCCCAGTGCGATGCGGTAAAAGCCTGCGGCCGCCATTTCGGCAGCTGCGTTATCTATATTTGCCAAGAACTGTGAGCCTGATGAGTTGCGCAAAGGCGGGCATTATAGGGCGTCAGGGTGCATGAGAGGGGGCTTTTAATCTGGGTTTTTTGTGGCGAGGGAGCTTGCTCCCGTTCGACAGCGCAGCTGGAGCCGGCTTTTCAGGGGCGCTACGCCCCCAGCGGGAGCAAGCTCCCTCGCCACAACAAGCCCGCTCCCACATTTTTCTGCCTCGGCCGTTAGATTCGGCCGAGCATTTCCTTGGCTTCGCCACGCTGGCCTTCGTTGCCTTCGGTCAGCACCTCGGACAGGATGTCTCGCGCGCCGTCAGCATCGCCCATGTCGATATAGGCCTGGGCCAGGTCGAGCTTGGTAGCCACTTCATCGGTGCCCGAGAGGAAGTCGAAATCCGGCTCATCCTCAGCACCCAGCGCGGCATCTTCAGCCGTGAAGGAAGGCTCGATCGGCGGATGCTCCAGGCTCTGGGACAATCGATCCAGTTCAGCATTGACGTCGTCCAGCTCCGACGCGAAGGCATCGGGCTTGGCCGCAGGGTTGCTCGGCTCGTCCGCCAGCGACAGGTCAAAGTCTTCCGGCAGGTCGAATTCGTCCAGCGCAGCCGGCGTCAGGGTCGGCGGCTCCACCGGCGGTACATCCTTGATCTGCTCTTCAAGGCCCGACAGGAAGTCGTCATCGGTTTGCGACGCGGGCGGGTCCAGCTGCAGGTCCAGGTCAAAGTCCGACAGGTCCTGTGCGTCGGCCTTAGACTCGGTCTGTTGTTTGAGCAGTGTTTCAAAGGTTTGCTGGTCTTGCGCGATCTCGGCCGGCGAGGCGGCTTCCAGGTCATCCAGGCTCAGGTCGAAATCGGTGTCGAAGGTATCTGCCTGCGCAGCCGAGGCCGGCTTGTCATCGAGCAGGTCCTTGACGTATTGCGCATCCAGGGCTGCGGCGGCCACTGCGGCACTGACACCCGCCGCCAACACGGCCATGGCCGGGAAGCGCGCCTTGAGCTGCTCGACCTGGGCATGGTTCTCACCGTTGGCCACCAACTGGCGCTCCTGGGTGACGAACCCGTCCTTGTTGTTCTGCAGGCCATAGACTTCCATCAGCTTCAAACGCAGGTCGCTGCGCTTGGGCTCGTGCTTGATGGCTTGTTCAAGCACATCCGCCGCCTGGTTCAGGTGGCCACGGTCAATATGGGATTGGGCCTGGGCCAGGGCGTCGCTGGAATTTTCCTGAGCCACGGCAACCGCCAACGGCGCCAGCACGGAGGCGACCGTCGGCGCCACAACCGTCTCGACCACCGGTGCTGGCGCGGGTGCGGCTGCTGGCGTCGCTGCAGTGGCGAGCTTGACGCTCGGCGGCGGCACTTCAAGGCCCTCGAAGCTGTCAGGCGGCAGGTCTTGATCGATATTGGAAACGAACTCAGGCTCTTCGGCCAACGCCCGAGCCATGCGCAGATGCTTCTCTTCTTCACGGCGAGCATTGCGATGCCGAGCCCATAGCAACAGAAGCAGCAGCACCACCAGCAGGGCCGCGCCGCCTAGGATGCCGAGCACAATCGGGTTGGTCAGCAGATCATTGAACTTGCCTTCGGTACTGGCCGGCGCGGCAGCCGGCTTGACAGGTTCAGGCGCTGGCGCTGCAACAGGGGCCGCAGGCTCGGCTGCTGGCTCACCGGGCAACTGCGCGGGGATCGCGGCTGGCTCACCCGTTTGCGCCTGCAAACGAGCCAATTGGTCATTCTTCAGTTGGATCAGCTTCTGCAGCTTGTCCAGCTGGCTTTGCAGGTCCGCGGCACGGCTTTTCAGTTCTTCGTTGTCGCGCCGCGTGGTGTCGAGCTCTTCCTGGGTCATCGCCAGCTTGTCGCTCAGGGCGCGGCTGTCCCCGGCTGCGCCTTTGCCACCTTTCTTGGCGGCTTGCGCCGATACCAGGCTCAAATTGTCCTTGGCCTGTGTGCTCGACGGCGCATTGCCGGCCTGGGTGCGCCGGGTTGCATCCAACTGCGGCTTACCAGCCACTTGCCCCTGAGGACTACGACGGCCCTGGCGCCAAGCGGCGTTCTGCGCACTCACTTCGGCAAGCGCTTGCGGCTGTGCCAGGGCTGTACTTTGGGTGATATCCGGCAGGCGCAGCACCTGGCCGGTTTTCAGGCGGTTGATGTTGCCGTCGACAAAGGCATCCGGGTTAAGCGCCTGGATAGCCAGCATCGTTTGCTGGACCGAGGCGCCATGACGGTTCTTCGCGGCAATCTCCCACAAGGTATCGTGGGGCGTGGTGGTGTGCCGGGCAAGCGTGCCAGTGGCAGGCGCAGAGCTGGCCGGCGCGCTGGCAGTCGGTGCCGGCTGGTCAAACTTGGCCGGGTCGAGCAGCACACTGTAGTCACGCATCAAGCGGCCATTGGGCCATTGCACCTGCATCAGGAAACGCACGTAGGAATCGGGCAACGGCTTGCTGGAGGTCACACGTACCACGCTGCGACCTTCGGGGTTGATCACCGGCGTGAACGTCAGGTCATCGAGAAACGCCTGGCGGTCGACACCCGCATCCACGAAGGCCTGGGCCGAAGCCAGGCTGGGGGTGATCTCGGACGCCGTGAGGCCGCCCACATCGCGCAATTCGATTTCCACCGACAGCGGCTGGTTCAACTTCGACTTGAGGGTCATCTCCCCAAGTTGCAGCGCCTGCGCCATACCGGAGGACAGCGCCGAGGCGGCCGCTATTGCTAACACCAGTTTGCGAACTTGAACCATAGCCTCATCCTTTGTTTGAACACTTCCCGCTCTGCGAGAAGGTTGGTAACCGCTGCCATAAGGCATGGCGAGCCGATAGGTCACCGACGCGCTTGTGTTTCACTTGGGACCAAGCATAGCGCCTGGCTAGAATCAATCTACAAATTGCCGCCAAGTATCTTTTACACAAGGTCTTTTATCAACAACTGCGCCAGTTCCACGGCGTTCAGGGCCGAGCCTTTGCGTACGTTATCTGACGTCAGCCACAGATTTAGTTCCGCCGGGTCGTCGATACCTGCGCGAACTCGCCCGACGTACACCACGTCCTGGCCGACGGCATCGCCTACGGCTGTGGGGTAATCGCCCTCCTCGACCAGCTCGATTCCCGGCGCAGCGTCGAGGGCGCGGTTCACCGCGGCCAGGTCGACCGGCGCGGCCAGTTGCAGCGACACAGTCAGGCTATCGCCGAAAAACACCGGGGCTTGAACGCAGGTGGCGGAAATCTTTAGTAAAGGTGTTTCCAGCACCGCACGCAGTTCGTGTACGAGGCGCTTCTCCAGGGCGGTATGACCTTGGACGTCTGGCGTGCCGACTTGCGCCAGCAGGTTGAACGCCACTTGCCGATCGAAGAACGCTGGCTCCAAGGGACGCACGTTCAGCAGTTCGGCAGTCTGGCGCGCCAACTCGCTGACGGCCTCGCGACCCTGGGCAGAGATGGCCAGGTTGGCGGTGACGCTCACGCGCTGGATGTCCACTACATTGCGCAACGGTGCCAGCACCACCGCGAGGTAGGTGGCACAAGGGCTCGGGCTGCCGAGCTGGAAAGGCTTTTTCAACGCGCCCAGCACATGGGCGTTGGCCTGCGGCACCACTTGCGGCGCCTGCTCGGCGGGCAATGCGCCAGACAAGTCGATCACCGCGCAGCCAGCGGCGGTGGCACGCGGGGCGAAGCTCAGGGTCACCGCTGGGCCTGCAGCGAAGAACGCCAACTGCACCTTGCTGAAATCAAACGTGTCGACCTCTTTGACCCGCACGTTCTTGCCCCGAAACGGCACCGAAGCCCCCGCCGAGTTGCTGCCCGCCAGCAGGTACAAGGTGCCCACCGGGAACTCCAGCTCTTCGAGAATCTGCACCAGGGTTTCGCCAACGGTACCGGTAGCGCCGATCACGGCGATTTCAAAGGTCTGGGTCATGGGATTGCCTCGGGCATTACGGGGGAGCGGCACTTTACCGGGTGGTGGCAGACGAGGCAATTAGCCTGCTTTTTGCGGTGTTGTTGATGGCCTCATCGCAGGCAAGCCAGCTCCCACATTTTGACCTGTGAATACATTCAAGTGTGGGAGCTGGCTTGCCTGCGATAAGGGCTTCAAAGGCAACAAAAAACCCGCGCCTGTCACCAGAACGCGGGTTTCTGTTATTGCCTCAAGCGATCAACGCTCCAGCAAAATCCGCAACATGCGACGCAACGGCTCAGCCGCGCCCCACAGCAGTTGGTCGCCGACGGTGAACGCGCCGAGGAACTGGCTGCCCATGTTCAGCTTGCGCAGGCGGCCCACCGGCACATTCAGGGTGCCGGTGACCTTGGTCGGGCTCAGCTCCTGCATGCTGATATCGCGGTTGTTCGGCACCAGCTTGACCCAAGGGTTGTGCTGGCTGATCAGCCCTTCGATATCGGCGATCGGCACATCTTTGTTCAACTTGATGGTCAGCGCCTGGCTGTGGCAACGCATGGCGCCAATGCGCACGCAGATGCCATCCACCGGGATCGGGTTCTTGAAACGCCCCAGGATCTTGTTGGTTTCGGCCTGGGCCTTCCACTCTTCGCGACTCTGACCGTTAGGCAGTTCCTTGTCGATCCACGGGATCAGGCTACCGGCCAATGGCACGCCGAAGTTCTCGGTCGGGTAAGCATCGCTGCGCATGGCCTCGGCCACACGGCGGTCGATATCGAGGATGGCGCTGGCCGGGTCAGCCAGTTGATCGGCGACAGCGGCGTGGGTCGCGCCCATCTGCTTGATCAGTTCACGCATGTTCTGCGCGCCGGCACCGGAGGCCGCCTGATAAGTCATCGCGCTCATCCACTCCACCAGGCCCGCTTCGAACAGGCCGCCCAGGCCCATCAGCATCAGGCTGACGGTGCAGTTGCCGCCCACGTAGTTCTTGGTGCCGGCGTCCAGTTGCTGGTCGATGACCTTGCGGTTGACCGGGTCGAGGATGATCACCGCGTCGTCCTGCATGCGCAGGCTCGAAGCGGCGTCGATCCAGTAACCCTGCCAGCCGGCTTCGCGCAGCTTGGGGAAGACTTCGCTGGTGTAGTCGCCACCCTGGCAGGTCAGGATCACGTCAAGGCTCTTCAACTCTTCAATGCTGTAGGCGTCCTTGAGCGGGGCAATATCCTTGCCAACGGACGGCCCTTGGCCACCTACGTTCGAAGTGGTGAAAAACACCGGCTCAATAAGATCGAAATCCTGCTCTTCCAGCATCCGCTGCATGAGCACGGAACCGACCATACCGCGCCAACCGATCAGACCTACACGTTTCATCGCAACTACACCTTGTTAAAAAGTGGGCCGCCTTGCAGCAACAACTGCAAGCGGGCCCGAGAGATTACAGATTCCGCAGCGCGGCGACTACTGCATCGCCCATTTCTTGCGTCCCGACCTTGGTGCAACCCTGGGACCAGATATCGCCGGTGCGCAAGCCCTGATCCAGCACCAGGCTGACGGCCTTCTCGATTGCGTCCGCCGCATCGCCCAGGTTGAAGCTGTAGCGCAGCATCATCGACACCGACAAAATCGTCGCCAGCGGGTTGGCAATGCCCTGCCCCGCAATGTCTGGCGCCGAACCGTGGCACGGCTCGTACATACCTTTGTTGTTGGTGTCCAGGGACGCCGACGGCAGCATGCCGATGGAACCGGTGAGCATCGACGCCTGGTCGGACAGGATGTCGCCGAACAGGTTGTCGGTGACAATCACGTCGAACTGCTTGGGTGCGCGCACCAGTTGCATGGCGGCGTTGTCGACGTACATGTGGCTCAGTTCGACGTCCGGATAATCCTTGGCGACTTCTTCGACGATTTCACGCCACAGTTGGCTGGAAGCCAGCACATTGGCCTTGTCCACCGAGCAGACTTTTTTGCCGCGCACGCGCGCCATGTCGAAACCGACACGGGCGATACGGCGGATTTCGCTCTCGCTGTATGGCAGCGTGTCATAGGCCTGACGCTCACCATTTTCCAACTCGCGCACGCCCCGTGGCGAGCCGAAGTAAATACCGCCGGTCAGCTCACGCACGATGAGGATATCCAGGCCCGCTACCACTTCCGGCTTGAGGCTCGACGCGTCAGCCAGTTGCGGGTAGAGGATGGCCGGGCGCAGGTTACCGAACAGGCCCAGTTGCGCACGAATTTTCAGCAAGCCGCGCTCAGGGCGGATGTCACGCTCGATCTTGTCCCATTTCGGCCCACCCACGGCGCCGAGCAGTACCGCATCGGCAGCCCGGGCGCGGTCGAGGGTCTCGTCGGCCAGGGGCACGCCGTGCTTGTCGATGGCAGCGCCGCCGATCACGTCGTGGCTCAGCTCGAAGCCCAGGCTGTACTTGCTGTTGGCAAGCTCAAGGACCTTGACCGCTTCGGCCATGATTTCCGGCCCAATACCGTCGCCAGGGAGAATCAGAATCTGCTTGCTCATGCGTTCCTCATTTCATCAAGCGACCCGCCCGTGGGCAGGTCGGGAAAAATCAATCAGCGTTCGGCGAAGACCACCAGCACATCGGTGCTGAAGGTGCCGTCGGCTTGAACTTCGTAATAATCGCGCACTTCCTGGCCCATCGCCTGTTGCAGCGCAAGGATTGCTGCACGCAGTACCTCTGGCGTACGCATGCGCTCAACCCACGAGGTGTATTCCAGGCGCAAGCGCTGGCGACTGCTGTTGCGCACGTGCAGGCCGGCCTCACTCAACTGGCGCATCCACTCGGCGCTGGAATAGTCACGTACATGGCTGGTGTCGCGCAGCACTTCGACGGTTTGCAGGTAAGTGTCCAACAGCGGGCTGCCCGGTGACAAGACATCCACAAATGCCGCCACGCCACCCGGCTTGAGCACCCGGCGCACTTCACGCAGGGCCAGGCCGAGGTCGCTCCAGTGATGGGCCGAATAACGGCTGAACACGAAGTCAAATTCGCCATCGGCGAACGGCAGGCGCTCGGCGGCGCCGTGCACGGTGCGGATGTTGGCCAGGTTGCGGTCTCTGGCGGCGGCGGCCACCACGTCGAGCATAGGCTGGGACAAGTCGTAGGCCACCACTTCTTTGACCAGAGGCGCTACATGGAAGCTGACATGACCGGCACCGCAGCCCAGGTCCAGCAGGCGTGCAGCGCCCTGCCCGGACAGTTCGGTCTGTAGCAGTGCGAATTCGGTGCCCTGGGCGTGTACGGCGCTGCTCAGGTAGGCCGAGGCTTGCTCGCCGAATTGTTTTTGCACGACTTGGGTATGGGCGGTGGTGGTCATGGTGGCTTTCCTTGGGGTTTGTGGTGGTTGCACTGGCGCTATCGCAGGCAAGCCAGCTCCCACCGTTGACCGAGGTGCTCAGGCGAACCTCGATCCCTGTGGGAGCGGGCTTGCCCGCGATGGGGCCCGCACGGTTACCGCAAATCAGGCATCGCGAAACAGCCAGGGCTGGCTCGCCCGGTGCCTGGTTTCAAACGCGGCAATCGCATCGCCGTCCTGCAAGGTCAGGCCAATGTCGTCCAGGCCGTTGATCAGGCAGTGCTTACGGAAGGCATCCACTTCAAAGTGGTACACCTTGCCATCCGGGCGGGTCACGGTTTGCGCGGCCAGGTCCACCGTCAGCTGGTAGCCGACATTGGCCTCCACTTGCTGGAACAACTCGTCCACTTCAGCATCGCTCAAGATGATCGGCAACAGGCCGTTCTTGAAGCTGTTGTTGAAGAAGATATCGGCATAGCTCGGCGCAATGATGCTGCGAAAGCCGTACTCTTCCAGGGCCCACGGAGCGTGCTCGCGGCTGGAGCCGCAGCCGAAGTTTTCCCGGGCCAGCAACACGCTGGCGCCTTGGTAACGCTCGGCGTTGAGCACAAAGTCCTTGTTCAGTGGGCGCTTGGAGTTGTCCTGATAGGCGTAGCCCACGTCCAGGTAGCGCCACTCATCGAACAGGTTGGGGCCGAAACCGGTGCGCTTGATCGACTTCAAGAATTGCTTTGGGATGATCTGGTCGGTGTCCACATTGGCACGGTCCAACGGCGCTACAAGGCCTGTGTGTTGGGTAAAAGCTCTCATCGGGTTTTCCTCAGATCAATTCGCGAACGTCGATGAAACGACCGTTGACGGCAGCAGCGGCGGCCATGGCCGGGCTCACCAGGTGAGTACGCCCACCGGCCCCCTGACGCCCTTCGAAGTTACGGTTGGAGGTCGAGGCGCAATGCTCGCCCGACTCCAGGCGGTCCGGGTTCATCGCCAGGCACATCGAGCAGCCCGGCTCACGCCATTCAAAACCGGCTTCGAGGAAGATCCTGTCCAGCCCTTCGGCTTCCGCCTGGGCTTTAACCAGCCCGGAACCTGGCACCACAATGGCTTGCTTGATGGTCGAGGCCACCTTGCGGCCTTTGGCGATCACCGCCGCGGCGCGCAGGTCTTCGATCCGCGAGTTGGTGCAGGAACCGATAAACACACGGTCCAACTGGATGTCGGTGATCGCCTGATTGGCGGTCAACCCCATGTATTTCAAGGCGCGCTCGATGGAGCCACGCTTGACCAGGTCGGCCTCTTTGGCCGGGTCCGGCACGTTCTGGTCGACGGCCAGGACCATTTCGGGCGAAGTGCCCCAGCTGACTTGCGGCTTGATCTGCGCAGCGTCGAGTTCGACCACGGTGTCGAACACCGCATCAGCGTCGGAGACCAGGTCTTTCCACGCTTCGACGGCGGCATCCCAATCGGCGCCTTGCGGCGCGAACGGGCGGCCCTTGACGTATTCGACGGTTTTTTCGTCCGCCGCCACCATGCCCACGCGGGCACCGGCTTCGATGGACATGTTGCAGATGGTCATGCGGCCTTCAATGGACAGGTCGCGGATAGCACTGCCGGCGAACTCGATGGCATGGCCGTTACCGCCCGCGGTGCCGATCTTGCCGATCACAGCCAGTACGATGTCCTTGGCGGTCACGCCAAACGGCAATTGGCCTTCGACGCGTACCAGCATGTTCTTCATTTTCTTGGCCACCAGGCACTGGGTGGCAAACACGTGCTCCACCTCGGAAGTACCGATGCCGTGGGCCAGAGCGCCGAACGCACCATGGGTGGAGGTATGAGAGTCACCGCAGACCACGGTCATGCCCGGCAAGGTGGCGCCCTGCTCCGGGCCGATGACGTGGACGATGCCTTGGCGCACGTCGTTCATCTTGAATTCGGTGATGCCGTATTCGTCGCAATAATCGTCGAGGGTCTGCACCTGCAACCGCGAAACCTGGTCGGCAATGGCTTCGATGCCGCCCTTGCGCTCAGGAGTGGTCGGCACGTTGTGGTCCGGCGTGGCGATGATGGAGTCGACGCGCCAAGGCTTGCGCCCGGCCAGTCGCAGGCCTTCGAACGCTTGGGGCGAGGTCACTTCATGGATGATGTGACGGTCGATGTAGATCAGCGACGATCCATCATCGCGACGTTTCACTTCATGGGAATCCCAAAGCTTGTCGTAAAGCGTTTTGCCGGCCATCAGTCGGTCCTCATCAGCGGTGCTTCTATACGCCGGGCTTTTCAATAACCCTTTGGCTTGTGAGGCTGATGGTATGGCGCTACATTAAATAACTCAAATTCATATTTTTTATGCTTTGGATTACCAACTGGAATAGCACCATGGACCTGGCCAACCTCAACGCCTTTATCGCCATCGCCGAGACCGGCAGCTTCTCCGGCGCCGGCGAACGCCTGCACCTGACCCAGCCGGCCATCAGCAAGCGCATCGCCGGTTTGGAACAGCAATTGAAGGTACGGCTGTTCGACCGCCTGGGCCGCGAAGTCGGCTTGACCGAGGCCGGGCGGGCATTGCTGCCCCGCGCCTATCAAATCCTCAACGTGCTGGACGACACCCGCCGGGCCCTGACTAACCTCAACGGCGAAGTCAGCGGGCGCCTCACTCTGGCCACTAGCCACCATATCGGCCTGCACCGCCTGCCACCGATCCTGCGCACCTTCACCCGGCAATATCCGAATGTGGCGCTGGATATTCAGTTTCTGGATTCAGAAGTGGCCTACGAAGAAATCCTCCATGGCCGTGCGGAAGTCGCGGTAATCACCCTGGCGCCTGAGCCCCACAACCTGGTACGTGCAACCCGGGTGTGGGACGACCCGCTGGATTTTGTGGTGGCGCCGGAACACAGCCTGATCAGCAACGGTTCCGTCAGCCTGGCCGATATCGCCGGGCATCCGGCCGTGTTTCCCGGTGGCAACACCTTTACCCACCATATTGTCAGCCGTCTGTTCGAGGCCCAGGGCCTGACGCCCAATATCGCGATGAGCACTAACTACCTGGAAACCATCAAGATGATGGTCTCCATCGGCCTGGCATGGAGCGTGTTGCCGCGCACCATGCTCGACGATCAGGTGGCAAGTATCGCTTTGCCGGGCATACAGCTCAGTCGCCAGCTAGGCTATATCGTGCACACCGAAAGGACGCTGTCGAACGCTGCGCGGGCTTTCATGAGCCTGTTGGATGCACAGGTCGATCTGCCAGGGTTACCGGCATGACACCGTGCGGGCCAGGGGTTTAGGTCAAACCGCGCGGTTTTCTCAATGAGCCAAGGCCCTTTGATAATGCGCAACCCCCTTGACCCGATTCCACCCCTGCCCCGCATCTACGCCCTGGACCCTCAAGCGGCGGAACAAAGCTGGGACAGTGCCCCGCAACTGCTGACGGCCCTCAATGCCGCGCGGCTGGGTGCCTGGTGCTGGGAAATCGACACAGGAAGAATCAGTTGGTCACGGGGCACCCAGGCGTTATTCGGCTTTGACCCGCGCCAGCCTCTGCCCAAGGACCTCGACTATCTCGACCTGCTGGCTCCGCAAGACAGTGCGCGGGTGGTGCGCGGCTTTCATGCGGTGCTCGCCGGAGAGCCGTTCGACCGCGCCATGCACCACCGCATCCAATGGCCCGATGGCAGCGTGCACTGGCTGGAAATCAGCGGCAGCCTGGTTCCCGATAAAGCCGGACGGCGTCGCATGATCGGGGTCATCCGCGAGATCACCCACCAACGCGAGCGTGAACACGCCCTCAGCCATTCGGAAAAGCGCTTTGCCACCCTGTTCCACCTGTGCCCGAACATGGTGCTGCTGACGCGCCAGGCCGACGGCTTGATCAGCGAAGCCAACCAGTATTTCGAGATGCTGTTCGGCTGGCCGGTGGCCGATGCCATCGGCCGCACCACTCTGGAACTGGGCTTGTGGCGCCACCCGGAACAGCGGGCGCTGCTGGTCAAGGCCACGCAGCGCAAGGGTGAACCGATCACCATGGAAGTGCAGTTCTGCGCCAGCAACGGCCAGATTCATGACGGCACCCTCAGCGCACAAAAAGTGGAACTGGACGGCGAGGCGTACCTGATCAGCACCTTTCTGGACACCACCGAACGTAAAAACGCCGAGCAAGCACTCAAGGACAGCCAGGAGCGCCTGGACCTGGCCCTGGATTCCGCGCAACTGGGCACCTGGGATTGGCACATCCCCAGCGGCATGCTCTACGGCTCGGCGCGTGCCGCCCAGTTGCACGGGCTGGAACCCGCGCCGTTCCATGAATCCTTCGATGCGTTTTTTGAGGGCATGTCCGATGAGGACCGCGAGGGCATGCGCCATGCGTACCGCAGTTTGCGCGAAGGCCCGGACGGCAACTATCAGCTGACCTACCGCGTGCAAATGGAAGACGGCAGCCCGCGCTACCTGGAGAGCCGCGCACGCCTGTATCGCGATGAGTCAGGCAAGCCCCTGCGCATGGCGGGGACCTTGCTGGATATCACCGACCAGGTCGAGCGCGAGCAACGGCTGACCGCCTCGGAAGAAAAGTTCGCCAGCCTGTTCCAGGCCAGCCCCGACCCGATCTGCGTGACCTGCCTGGACAGCGGCGCCTTTATCGAGATCAACCCGGCGTTTACCCAGACGTTTGGCTGGACAGCCGCCGAAGTACTGGACAAAAGCGCCGAACAAATCGGCTTGTGGGACGACTCCAGCAAGCGCCTGCAGCGCATCGAGCAGGTGATACGCGAACAGGCCCTGAGCAATGTGGCCATCGTGGTGCATCACAAGGACGGCCAAAGCCTGACCTGCATGATTTCCAGCCGCTTGATCAAGGTCAGTGACCAGCCGTGCATCGTCACCACGCTGCGCGATATTACCCAACAGCAACGCTCGGAGGCCGCACTCAAGGCCAGTGAAGAGAAGTTCGCCAAGGCGTTCCATTCCAGCCCCGATGCGATATCCATCACCGAACGCGACACCGGCCGTTATGTGGAGGTCAACGACGGTTTTTGCCGCCTGACCGGTTACCGCACCGAAGAGGCCATCGGCCTGACGCTGTACCAGATCGGCATCTGGGCCGATGAAAACCAGCGCGCCGCACTGTTGGCCGAGTTGCACATCAAGGGGCGCATTCACCACCTGGAAATGCTCTGGCGCAACAAGCGTGGCGAGGTGCTGGCGGTGGAGGTCTCGGTGGAGCCGATCACCTTGAATGAAACCCCCTGCCTGCTGCTGACAGCACGGGATGTAAGCCTGCTGAAGAATGCCCAGGCGCAGATCCGCCACCTGGCCTATCACGACCCGCTGACCAACCTGCCGAACCGAGCACTGCTGATGGACCGCCTGAGCCAGCAGATCGCCCTGCTCAAGCGCCACAACCTGCGCGGCGCTCTGCTGTTTCTGGACCTGGATCACTTCAAGCACATCAACGACTCCCTCGGCCACCCCGTTGGCGACACTGTGCTGAAAATCGTCACCGCGCGCCTGGAAGCCAGCGTGCGCACAGAGGACACCGTGGCGCGCCTGGGCGGCGACGAGTTTGTGGTATTGCTCAGCGGCCTGGAGGGCACCCGGCAGACGGTCAGCAGCCAGGTGCAAGCGCTGGCCGATACCCTGCGTGAATTACTCTCGGAACCCATGTTTCTCGACGGTCACCGGTTGCAGGTCACGCCCAGCATCGGCGTGGCGCTGATCCCCGACCATGGCACCACGCCCGCCGATCTGCTCAAGCGTGCCGACATCGCCCTGTACCGCGCCAAGGACTCCGGGCGCAACACCACGCAGATGTTCCATAACAGCATGCAAAAAACCGCCAGCGAGCGCCTGCGCATGGAAACCGACTTGCGCCTGGCCTTGTCACGCGGCGAGTTCAGCGTGCATTACCAGCCCCAGGTGGATGCGCGAGGCAACAGGATAGTCGGCGCCGAGGCTCTGGTGCGCTGGCAGCATCCACAATTGGGCGCGCAGTCGCCGGCGGAATTCATCAAGGTATTGGAGGACAGCGGCCTGATCCTGGAGGTCGGCACCTGGATTCTCGATGAAGCCTGCGGCGCTTTTGCCCAGTTGATTGCCGACGGCCTGGTGGACCCGCTCAATTTCAGCCTGTGCGTGAATATCAGCCCGCGGCAGTTTCGCCAGAACGACTTTGTGGAACGGGTGGAGCACAGCCTCAAGCAACACGGCCTGCCGTTCAGCCTGCTGAAACTGGAAATCACCGAAGGTATCGTGATCCAGAGCCTGGACGACACCGTGGTGAAGATGCGCCGCCTGAAAAAACTAGGCGTGAGCTTTGCAATGGATGACTTCGGTACCGGCTACTCATCCCTGACCTACCTCAAGCGCCTGCCGGTGGACGCGCTGAAGATCGATCAGTCGTTCGTGCGCGATGCGACCCACGACCCCAATGATGCAGAAATCATCCGCGCCATTGTGGCCATGGCGCGCAGCCTGAACCTGGAAGTCATCGCCGAGGGGGTGGAAACCCTGGAACAGCTGGCGTTCCTGCAAAAGCTGGGCTGCCATTTATTCCAGGGGTATTTACACAGCCGGCCATTGCCGATCGAGGGTTTCAGGCGGTTGCTGGAATAGGGCCGCGCCTGATCACACGAGGTTGCAAAAGGTGCAGCCAAGCGCCACTGCCGTCAATCGAACCGCCCGCCTGGCTGCCTGTTCAATTACATAAGCGCTACAGCATCGCCTTGGGTAGGGGCCGAGCCTCGGCGTCCCCACAACTCTTCACGACCATTGATAACCGCTACCGAGTGCTTATCCCGATTGCACATACCCACTTGCCCACCGGCTAGCGCACTGACGGGCACCCTTTTCATGTGTTTCCTCAACCCCAGGCGCAGGAACCCCTCCCCTGGCCCCCACTCATCCTCCCCATTGTTCAGGCTGCGAATGGCAGCATGAAAACTCCTGCTCGCCGTACCATCGTTGTTTTCCATTTGCGCACGCTTGGCGCTGACAGCAAAAAGAAACCGCGCATCCTTGAGCATCTCTTTATCGGGACCTATAAACCGCGAACCTTGTGCTGCTTGCACCAACTCCGAGTCAGTCAATCTCAGCTGAAAATCGTCGCGCATGACAACGTGATAACCGCCAGGCTCTTTTCTCACTGAGCGAAAAATGTCCGTAGGGCTTTGACCAAATCGGTACATGGCTGCCTTGATGGCCGATACGGTAACGCAGTTGCCATCTGGCCCTTGGCGAAAGCCACTCCAGATGTTGTCCGGCTTAGCCCCATTACGCTTTATCGAAAGACCCGGAATGTTTGCGGCGACCTCAGGCTTTGGTGGTAGCGGTTCAGGTATGACCCGAGGCGGAACCTCAGGCTGAACCCTGGGCGGAGGAGGAACGTCAGGAACTGTCGTATCTTTTTTATCGGACAACAGAGAAATCAGCTGTGAAAAAAAAGCCGCAAACAGCCCCGACAATGTTGTGACTAACTCCCTATTAGTACCAATGCTATTTTTAGCTGTCTCGACAGCCCCGTAATTAACTGGAGTGCACTGAAGAGTGTCATTAATGGGTTTTAACGTATCAACAGGTGCCACCTGACGGACATCTATCACGCGCGCAATATTATTAATCGAACAGCACGACACAAGTTTCTCCTTAAACAGTACTTCTCCGAGTGGTGTACCTCGGAGAAGCCCCCGTTTTATTCAAGCGTTCTTATTAGCCAGCGGGTTTCAAGATCTGGACGAAAGTCGAGCATTGAAGCGCCAGTTTTTGTCGAATTTATTCTCAGCAGGACCTGGGCTGGTCAAATCCGGAACAAACTTATCGGGCTGTGGCGCGGGTGTAGGTATCGGGTTGGTATCCGGATTCGGGCCTGGCTGCGGCATCGGGTTCGATTCCGGCTTCGGACCCGGCTGGGGCACGGGGTTCGATTCCGGCTTCGGACCCGGCTGGGGCACGGGGTTCGATTCCGGCTTCGGACCAGGCTGGGGCACGGGGTTCGATTCCGGCTTTGGACCGGGCTGTGGCACGGGGTTCGATTCCGGCTTCGGACCCGGCTGGGGCACGGGGTTCGATTCCGGCTTTGGGCCGGGCTGGGGCACGGGGTTCGATTCCGGCTTTGGACCGGGCTGTGGCACGGGGTTCGATTCCGGCTTCGGACCCGGCTGGGGCACGGGGTTCGATTCCGGCTTCGGACCCGGCTGGGGCACGGGGTTCGATTCCGGCTTCGGACCAGGCTGGGGCACGGGGTTCGATTCCGGCTTCGGACCCGGCTGTGGCACGGGGTTCGATTCCGGCTTCGGACCCGGCTGTGGCACGGGGTTCGATTCCGGCTTCGGACCGGGCTGTGGCACGGGGTTCGATTCCGGCTTCGGACCGGGCTGTGGCACGGGGTTCGATTCCGGCTTCGGACCTTGCCTGGGATTTAAGTCCGGGGTTGGCCCGTCCTTTGTATCAGGGCAGTGACAGTGAGCGACATTGATGTTCACATGCACATTTGCTTCAGCATCATTTGTGACATTCACTGAAGGCATCGGCACTGACGGCTTCACTGGATGATCGTTTCTACCCGGTTTCGGCGTCAATCCGCCGTGATCTATTAACACCCCCGGACCTTTTGCATCCGGCTTCACCGCTTGATCAGTTGTACCTGGCTTCACCGCCTGGTCTTTTGCATTCGGCTTCACCGCTTGATCAGTCGTACCTGGCTTCACCGGCTGGTCTTTTGCATCCGGCTTCACCGCTTGATCAGTCTTACCTGGCTTCACCGGCTGGTCTTTTGCATCCGGCTTCACCGTTTGATCAGTGGTACCTGGCTTCACTGGCTGGTCTTTTGCATTCGGCTTCACCGACTGATCAGTCGTACCTGGTTTCACCGGCTGGTCTTTTGCATCAGGCTTCACCGTTTGATCAGTGGTACCTGGCTTCACTGGCTGGTCTTTTGCATCAGGCTTCACCGCTTGATCAGTCGTACCTGGCTTCACCGCCTGGTCTTTTGCATTCGGCTTCACCGACTGATCAGTCGTACCTGGCTTCACCGCCTGGTCTTTTGCATTCGGCTTCACCGACTGATCAGTCGTACCTGGCTTCACCGCCTGGTCTTTTGCATTCGGCTTCACCGCTTGATCAGTTGTACCTGGCTTCACCGGCTGGTCTTTTGCATTCGGCTTCACCGACTGATCAGTCGTACCTGGTTTCACCGGCTGGTCTTTTGCATCAGGCTTCACCGCTTGATCAGTGGTACCTGGCTTCACCGGCTGGTCTTTTGCATTCGGCTTCACCGCTTGATCAGTTGTACCTGGCTTCACTGGCTGCTCTTTTGCCTCCAGATCAGGCGTAATACTTTTCCCCAAAAGCATCTCCCGCATGGATTTGAAGAACTGCTCGAGCATGTCAAATACTCTGGTGAGCGCCGTCGCACTCACCATGACCTCACTGTTTTCATTGCGTGCAGCTGCGGGGTTGAGGTTTAAATGGGTCGTCGGAGGTTTAGGTTGCATGTCGACTTTCAACGGGGTCGGCAACTGCCCACTCAGAGGTGATGTATCAACTTTGACAAAGGGCGAATTATTGACAGATAGAGACATTCATAAACTCCTTAATCGGCGCCACCTGACTCCGTTAAATGGCCAGGACGGCAACAGCCTTAGTGAACTGCAAGCAACAGCACTGCCTGACAGCTGCTAATTTGTGGGAGTTAACGCTGACCAGTTCCTAAAATCGCGCTTCATATAAAGAAACCAAACCAAATTTTCAGACTTTGCCTCGTGCTTTTTAAAGAACACCTCCGTTTGCCGCACCCGAACGTGTGCGTGACAGAAATACAGACTAACAACTCACCTGAAACGCAAATTTTCGATACAATTCAAAACGCCACGTAACCGCCCACTTTGATATTTCGCGCGAACATAAAAGACACAACCAGAACCACGCAACCGAAGACATATATTTATAAATAAACTTACACAGAGAAACTTTTGAATTTAAAAAACCTATAACGTGCCTGTTTATTACCGAGCAACATTCAAGCTATGTGAGAACAAACTGCGAGCGCTCTATAAAAGGCGTAAAGTTCAGCCATAGATAATCCCGACAAACAAAAAAATGCCCCATATCTCTCAATATGGGGCATTTTTTGAAACAGGACGCCGACTCAAACAATGTTGCACCCACCATCAACGGACATTGAAGCGTTACAACTCATAACGTTGCCGGTTGTGGGTGAGGCATGCCAAGCAAGCGGCTAACCTGTTCCAATGCGGTTTCACGACGCAGGGCCGTAAACAGCTCGACCGCCTCCGGGTAATTACGCGTCAACATCGCCAGCCATTGCTTCAAACGGCCCGGCGCCTGCTTTTCAGTCAACTGGGCTACCGATTGACGCCAGAACTCGTGGAGCATGGGTTGCATCTGCGCCCAGGTCATCTCCACTACTTCTTTGCCAGCACGCGCGGCGGCGATTTGCCGGGCCAGGTCGGGCCGCGCGACCAAGCCGCGCCCCAACATGATGTCTTCTACGCCGCTGATTTCCCGGCACCGCCTCCAATCTTCAACACTCCATATATCACCATTGGCAAACACTGGCACCTTCACCACGTCTTGCACACGCGGGATCCACTCCCAATGGGCCGGGGGCTTATACCCATCGGTTTTGGTACGCGCATGTACCACGATATGCGCCGCACCACCTTCTGCCAGGGCCGTTGCACACACCAACGCGCCATCCGGGCTGTCGAAGCCCAGGCGCATCTTGGCGGTCACCGGGATATGGGCAGGCACGGCACGGCGCACATGTTCGACGATCTGGTTGAGCAGCTCCGGCTCCTTGAGCAGCACCGCACCGCCGCGGGACTTGTTGACGGTCTTGGCTGGGCAGCCGAAGTTCAGGTCGATGACTTGCGAACCCAGCTCGCAGGCCAAGGCGGCGTTCTCCGCCAGGCAAACCGGGTCCGAGCCCAGCAATTGCACACGCAACGGCACGCCCGCAGCGGTGTGCGCACCGTGCAGCAGTTCCGGGGCGAGCTTGTGGAAATAGGCAGGTGTGAGCAGGCGGTCGTTGACCCGGATGAACTCGGTCACGCACCAGTCGATACCGCCCACGTGGGTCAACACGTCCCGCAGGATGTTGTCGACCAACCCCTCCATGGGCGCCAAAGCAATTTGCATGGAAAACACTCAACAAAAATCGTGGCGCAGTTTACTGGGTTTCCTGCGGCAACCGTTAACTCCCTGTCAGGGCGGGGCCGTAACCTTCAATAAATTCGGCGGGCATACGCTTGGGCTTGCCGCTGGACAACTCAATACATACGAAGGTTGTTTGCGCACGCAGCAGGGTCGCGCCGTCACGGGGGCGCACAAGCTGGAAACGACGGGTCATTTTCAGGCGTTGGTCCCAATCGACGATCCAGGTGGCCAGTTGTAACTCATCGCCCTCATAGCCTGCCGCCAGGTAGTCGATCTCATGGCGCACCACGGCCATGGCGCGGTCGAGGCGGCGGTATTCGGTGAGGTCCAGCCCCAGGCGCTGGGAATGGCGCCAGGCGCAACGCTCCAGCCATGAGACGTACACCGCATTATTGGCGTGCCCCAGGCCGTCGATGTCCTCAGCCGTAACCTGCAGATCGATGATGAACGGCGTTGCCAAATCCCAGCCCATGCCTTGCTCCAGTCGATTGATGTCGGCGGGGCAGTGTATCAGGCGCTTTGGCGCTCCTGTAGACGGCAGCCTGCCAATAGGGCGAGTACAGCGTCGATGACCTGCGGGTCGGCGAGCACTTTCTGGTGGCCACCCTGCTCCAGGCGCAGCAGGCGGCTGTCGAACCAGGCTTCGTGGATGGCTTGAGCCGCCCTGACCGGAACGAAGGTGTCGTCTTCGGCGTGCACGATCAGGCCGGGAATGTTCAGTTGGTAGTGGGCCACGTCCAGATGCTTGAGCGGCATGCCCATGCTCAACTCCACCTCTTGGATAAAGGCTGAGCGCGCCCGTGGCGGCAAGCCGACCATGCGGGTGAACCCGCGTAGCACATCCAGAAAGCGCGACGGTGCGGCAATGCTGACCAATGCCTGCGTACGCAACCCCAACTGCACCGCCAACATCGCACTGGCGCCGCCCATGGAATGGCCGACCACCGCATACAGCGGCGGCAGCTCGGCCGCCGCCTCAAGCATGGCGCGGGCAAACAGCAGTACATGAGCTTCACGCCCTGGCGAACGGCCGTGAGCGGGACCGTCCAGGGCTATCACCGAATAGCCGTTGTCGACCAACGCCGTGATCAAGCTGGCGAATTGAGTCGGGCGACCTTCCCAGCCATGCATCAGCAGCACCGCCGGGCCATGCCCCCATCGCAACGCCGACAGGCCGAAACGCAGGGTGATGCGCTCCGAATGGGCCAACAGCGGCAACTCCCAGTCACGCGGCGGCAGATCGCGCGGGGTCATGAAGGTGCGACGCATCTTGCTGGCGACAGCATGCGGCGCAAGGCGCCCCACCGTGCCATTGAAACCACGAACCCAGGTCAATGCGCCCATCTTGCATCCCCTTTTTCAGCGTACCGCCGACTTGGCCGCACGTATCACCCGATCTGATAACTCGCCGGGCCCGAGTGCCCGCGCCAGGGTCAGCCCTCCTACCATCAAGGCCATGTCCGCCAGGGCCTTGTCGATGTCTTCGGGGCTGCCGGCCAATTGCGCGGCCATCAACTCGACGTGCTCGTTCAAAACCTCGCGAAAAGCGTCCGGCAAGCGCCCCATCTCCCCCACCGTCGCGGGCAACGGGCAGGCCTGGGTCGTGGAGTCGCGGTGCTTGCGCGACAGATAAAACGCGGCGACCAACGTGCGGCGCTCTTCGCCGGTCAGTTGTTCGTCCAAGTCATCGATGGAGGCGCGACGCTGCGCCAGCAACTGGCTGAACGCTTCCAGCATCAGCGCGTCCTTGCTTTCAAAGTGCGCATAGAAGCCGCCGACCGTCAGCCCCGCCGCCCCCATCACTTCGCCCACACTGGGCTCAGCCGGGCCGCGCTGGATCAACGCCGCGCTGGCAGCCTGCAAAATACGTTCGCGGGTTTGCGCTTTTTTATCGCTCATCGAAGCCTCCGTCTTTCATGGGTTGAATATTATTACCATAATAATATTTGGCAAGCGATAAGCACGACCGCCGGTCAGAACAGAAAATGGGTGATAAAGGAGGGAATTGGCCAAACGCCAGACAAACAAAAGGGCCATTCAATAATTGAATGACCCTTAAAAATCCCGCAGAGCGGGTAATCGTGGCGTCCCCTAGGGGACTCGAACCCCTGTTACCGCCGTGAAAGGGCGGTGTCCTAGGCCACTAGACGAAGGGGACACAAACCTTCTATACAACAGATCAGCGCTGAGAACTGATCGATTCAAGTACGGTGTGGCCGGAACCTTGAACCTGTAAAATTGGTGGAGCTAAACGGGATCGAACCGTTGACCTCTTGCATGCCATGCAAGCGCTCTCCCAGCTGAGCTATAGCCCCGGATTTTTCGTCTCGCGACGCAGCAGACCTTTCGAGCTGCTTGTTGAAACTGGCGTCCCCTAGGGGACTCGAACCCCTGTTACCGCCGTGAAAGGGCGGTGTCCTAGGCCACTAGACGAAGGGGACAAAACCTTCTGTACATCTGATCAGAGCTGAGACCTGATCAATTCAAGGACGGTGTGGCCGGAACCTTGAACCTGTAAATTGGTGGAGCTAAACGGGATCGAACCGTTGACCTCTTGCATGCCATGCAAGCGCTCTCCCAGCTGAGCTATAGCCCCTCATCGGTGAGGACGGGGCGAATCTTAATGGTGGTTTGGAAACGTGTCAAATTTATTTTCAACAATTTCCAAAATTTTTTGCCGGGATAACAATCACTTACCGACGAAACCCCGGAAAACCGGGGTTTCGTGCCCTAAGCGGCCTACTTAGGCGATAGCGCCCAGCAGCTTTTCCCATTCCTTGTTTTCTTTCTTCGACACACCACCAAGCAAATCAAGGGCTTGGCGCAGACGGAAACGGGTCAGGTCCGGGCCGAGAATTTCCATCGCATCGAGCACAGACACCGAACTGGCCTGCCCGGTGATGGCGGCAAACATCAGCGGCATGGCATCGCGCAGTTTCAGCTCAAGGGATTCCACCACCGCCTGGATGGTCGCGGTAATCGCATCCTTCTCCCACTGACGCAGGCTTTCAAGCTTCCACAGGATCAACTGCATCAGCTGGCGAACCTGATCACCGGAAAGCTTCTTGGACTCGAACAGCTTGGGATCGGGATTCACCCCGCCAGCAAAGAAGAAACTGGCCAAGGGCGCGACCTGGCTGAACGTCTCTACCCTGCCCTGCACCAATGGCGCGATCTTCATCATGTACTCGGGGTTCAACGCCCACTGCTGCACACGGCTGGCGAACTCTTGCACCGGCAGGTCACGCAGCCACTGGCCGTTGAGCCACGACAGCTTCTCGACATCGAAGATCGGCCCGCCGAGGGAAACACGGGACAGGTCGAAGTTGTCGACCATTTCCTGCAGCGAGAACTTCTCGCGCTCGTCCGGCATCGACCAGCCCATGCGGCCCAGGTAGTTGAGCATCGCCTCAGGCATGAAGCCCATGCGCTCGTAGAAGGTCACCGACGTGGGGTTCTTGCGCTTGGACAGCTTGCTCTTGTCCGGGTTACGCAGCAGCGGCATGTAGCACAGCTGCGGTTGCTCCCAGCCGAAGTATTCGTAGAGCAGGATGAGCTTCGGTGCCGATGGCAGCCACTCTTCACCGCGCAGCACATGGGTGATGCCCATCAGGTGGTCATCGACCACGTTGGCCAGGAAGTACGTCGGCAAGCCGTCGGTCTTCATCAGCACCTGCATGTCCATGCGATCCCACGGGATCTCGACGTCACCGCGCAGCATGTCCGGCACCACGCACACGCCTTCGCTTGGCACCTTCATACGGATGACGTGAGGCTCACCGGCGGCCAGGCGCGCAGCCACTTCTTCCTTGGACAACAGCAACGCACGACCATCGTAACGCGGGGTCTCGCCACGGGCCTGCTGCTCGGCGCGCATCTGGTCCAGTTCTTCGGCGGTGCAGAAGCACGGGAAGGCATGGCCCATATCGACCAGTTGCTGGGTGTACTGCTTGTAGATGTCGCTGCGCTCGCTCTGGCGATACGGGCCGTGCGGGCCGCCGACGTCCGGGCCTTCAGCCCAGGTAATGCCCAACCAGCGCAAGGCATCGAAAATCTGCTGTTCCGACTCACGGGTGGAGCGCAGTTGATCGGTGTCTTCGATCCGCAGGATGAACTCACCGCCATGCTGCTTGGCAAAGCAGTAGTTGAACAGGGCGATGTAAGCAGTACCGACGTGGGGATCCCCAGTAGGCGATGGCGCAATGCGCGTGCGGACGGTGGTCATGGCAGGTCTCGAATGGGCGATAAAACTGAAAATTGAAACAAGGGGCGAATGGTAACAGCCTGGGGGATATCTGGAAAACCGAGGCGCGGCCATCGCAGGCAAGCCAGCTCCCACACTTGAATGTATTCACAGGTCAAAATGTGGGAGCTGGCTTGCCTGCGATGAGCATAGGTATCTACACAACTTCGGCACGACGCTAAATCTGTGGCGAGGGAGCTTGCTCCCGTGACGGCCTGGCAGCCGACACAGATATAACTGATGCC
>NZ_JAENSV010000058.1:0-28913 GCF_016613265.1 Pseudomonas sp. MF6751 | reverse complement strand
GATTTGGGGGGCCGCCGCCACGCGCCATCCATGGCGCGGGGCGGCTAAACCGGCATCCCTGCCGGTTTACCCCCCAAATCCCTGTCGAATTCCGGCCAGCGTGGTTTGACGGGGCGCTTAAGATCAAGATCAAAAGCAGATCAAGAGCAAGATCAAGAGCGACTCGCTTCGCATCGTGGTTACGGGGTTGATCGCCACAGCCTTGTTCAGATATCTATGCTCATCGAGAGAAAGCCCCAACCCCTCAATGCAACGAAGCCCGGGTAATCAGGTAGCTCACCAACTGCGGCTCATCGTCCAGTTCAATGCTCTGCACCGGACGCGGCAAGTTATCCAGTACGGTGCGCCAGAACGCCTGGGACACCTCGTCCTGATCATAGAAACGCACCAACCAATTGGCCGCGCCGCTGCACAGCACCTGGCTGGCGATGGCGCGGCCGATGCCTTTGCGGCGGTAGCGCTTGAGGATGAACAGGTCAGCCAGTTCCAACGCGTCGATGCCCGGCAGTTCGCTGCTTTCGATCAACAGGAAACCGGCGATATAGCCGTCTACCAGCAACAGGTTGGCGCTCCATTGCGGGTCGCTCCAGTAGCGGGCCAGGTGTTCGTCATGGATGTAGTAACGCCCATCGATCTCGACATCTTCTTGTTCCCAATCCGAAGACTCATAGGCGTAGTACTGGTAAAGATTACGGATCAGTTCAGCTTCTTCGGGGCCGGTCTGGATCAATTCGACGGTGGTTTCGGGCATGGGGCTCTCGGTGGAAAAACGCAGGGCGCCATTGTTCACAAAAGTGCTGCCCACGCCAATGGCTTGGCGAATCCTTTCTATTAGCTGAACCGATTGCAAATAGCGGTTGCCCTGGCCGAAATCCTGAAACATTTAGAATAAACTTCGCCGATTTTCCCCTATTGCTCAAGGACACGTATTTTGACCAACGCCTGTACCGCCGGCCTGGATGTGGGCTTTGCCTCCCTGGATTACCTGCAAATCTTCATCCTTGGGGTGATCCAGGGCATTACTGAATTGCTGCCGGTGTCGTCCACCGCCCACATGCGAGTGGTGCCTGCCCTGCTCGGCTGGCAAGACCCCGGCTCGGCGTTTTCCGCAGCCATGCAATTGGCGGCGCTGGCGGCGGTAGTCAGCTATTTCTGGCGCGATGTGCGTCAGGTCACCACCGGCAGCATCAGTGCGGTGCGCCGGGGTGACTACAACGACCGCTGGTTCAAGCTCGCCGTGGCGATTGTGCTGGCAACCGTACCGATTGGCATTGCCGGCCTGGCGTTGTCGTCGACCTTGAATGCGTGCAACTCACCCTTGCGCGGGCTGATGGTGATCGGCATTTCCTGCGTGGTAATGGCGGTATTGCTGGCCCTGGCTGAAGTGCGCGCCCGCCATACCCGCGACGTAAGCCAGATGCGCTTGCGCGATGCGCTGATCGTGGGGGTCGCGCAGATCGGCGCGTTGATTCCCGGCGTATCGCGTTCGGGCTCCACGTTGACCGCGGCGCTGTTCCTGAACTTCAAACGCGAAGAAGCGGCGCGGTTTTCCTTCCTGTTGGGCTTGCCGGCCATCGCCCTGGCCGGCTTGAAAGAGTTGTGGGTGCTGCTGCGCGCCGACCTGCCCGCCCACGCCTGGCCGCACTTGATCTTTGGCCTGGTGGTGGCCAGCGTCTCGGCGTTTTTTGCCATCTGGGGCCTGATGAAATTTCTGGAGCGTTTCTCCACCTGGCCGTTCGTGATCTACCGTGCGCTGCTGGGGATCTTCCTGATTGTGGCGGTCAGCACTGGATTGTTGAGTTAAGCCGCCGGTTCGCGGTCGGCCAGCGCTTCGAGCAAGTCGGCCGAGGGCACGAAGAACAGGCCGCCGGTCACGGCCGTGCTGAAGTCGAGCAAGCGGTCGTAATTGCCGGCCGGGCGGCCGACGAACATGTTTTCCAGCATCTGTTCCAGAGGCTGAGGCGAGCGTGCGTAGCCGATGAAATAAGTGCCGAATTCTCCCGCGCCTGGGCGGCCGAAGGGCATGTTGTCGCGCAGGATCTTCACTTCTTCACCGTCCTGGTCAGTGATCACTGTCAGGGCGCTGTGGGAGTTGCTCGGCTTGGCGTCTTCGTCCAGTTCGATGTCCGATAATTTGGTGCGCCCGATCACCTTCTCTTGAGCCTCCACCGTCAAGCCATTCCACGCGGTCATGTTGTGCAGGTATTTCTGCACTAGCACATAGCTGCCGCCTTCGAACTCAGGGTCTTCATCGCCCACCAGGGTGAAGGCCTCGGCCTTGCGCCCCACCGGGTTCTCGGTGCCGTCGACGAAACCGATAATGCTGCGCATATCGAAGTAGCGAAAGCCCTGGACCTCGTCGACCACCTTCACGCTATCACCCAGGGCCGCCATCAGTTGGGTCGCCAGCTCGAAACACAGGTCCATCTGCTCGGCACGGATATGCAGCAGGATGTCGCCGGGGGTCGACACTGCCTTGCGCCCTTGCACACCGAACTCGCGAAACGGATGCAAGGCCGCCGGACGCGGCGCGCCGAACAGGCGGTCCCAGGCATCCGAGCCAAACCCGCAAACGCAAGTCAGGTTGCCCGAGGGCACGCGCTTGCCTACCGAGCGCACCAGGCCTGCGATGTCGGCGCACCAGGCCCGCACGTTTTCAACCGCATCGGGCGCCAGGGTGGCGACCATGAAGATCGCGCTGCTGGTGATCGGGTGGCACACCGATTGTGGTTCGAGCGGGGGACGGACGGGGCAGGTTTTCATGGGCATTCCACAGGCTGAGGGCGATGAACCCGCGCAGATTAGCAGATCATCGATGGCAACTGGCCCACACCTGACGAATCAGGGCTTTGAGCTTGAGGGCTTCGGCCCAGCGATCGGTGAGTTCGCGCCCCTGTGCGTCGCTAATCGCATAGGGTGGCGGGCCCAACTCGCAAGTGAAGGACAAGCTCTGCGGGGTGTCAGCGCGGCCCAGCCAGTGTTCGATCCCGTAGCGCCACCAGCCGGTAAACCGCTCGACCCACTGTTGGTGCTGGGGAAAATCCAGACCAACCTGCGCCTGTTCGCTGCTAGCAATGCGGCCATGAAAGCCCCAGCTGTGACGCAGAATGGTGCGTATCTGTTCGTCGTCTTCCACACTGCCGGGTTCGGGCAACTCGCGGCCAACCACGTAGTGGGACAGGTCTGCGAGCAGTTTCAGATCGGGCATCTGTGCCAGCAGGTCGAGGGTGAACAATAGGTCGTTGGTGAGCCGGTAACGGTGGGTTTCCAGCAGGATCGGGAAGTCCACCTGTTCGGCCAGGCGTTGCCAGCCGTCGATCAGCCTGGCCGCCTCGGCCTGGGTACGCGGGCGCACGTCGGCTTGCAAGGTGAGGTGGTGACAGCCGTAACGGCTGATCACCTCCAATGCCCTGGCCAGATCATCCACCGATTGCGGGAACAGTTGACCTTCAATCTGCAAGCCCCTGGCCGTGGCCGCCGCGTGCAGGCGCTGCACCGATGCAGGTGACCAGTAATGGTCGGTGATGCCGTCATAACCGGCGGCGGCGATGCGGTCCAGTTGCGCTTCGAGGCTGCCGGGCTCGGTTTGCATGGCCCACATCGATTGGAATACTAACAACTGGCGCATGGTCAGCCTCGCAATAACAGCTTCAGGGATACCTCAGGGTCGGCCAGGCTGGCCGGGTTGAGCGGGATTCGGGCAGTAATCAAGTGCTCGCACAGCTTGATGTCCTTGGCTGCGCGGTTACCCAAGGCCCAACCACAGGCACCCTGCAAACGGTGACGGTCGTCAAGGTAGAACAGCAGCAGGCCACCGTCTGGCAATTCCCGGCGAACCATCAGCGCCGTCATCACCCCGACGGTGTGCAAGCCCCACGCGTATTGATCGGACCAGAAACCCGGGATCGTCTCGAACGCCAACTCCCGCCCCAGCAGGTTCAACGCCGCGAGACGGCCCTGGGCTTCGGCGTTGCGCCAGGTTTCCTGGCGCTGATAAAGGCCCGCCAGGCGAAACTCGCACACATCCCCCGCCGCGTAGATATCCGCCGCACTGGTGCGCAACTGCGCGTCGACACGAATGCCCTGCCCGACTTCCAAGCCTGCCGCCGCGGCCAACTCGATGTTAGGCTGCATGCCAATGCCGACCACCACCAGGTCGCAGGGCAGCCGTTGCCCGTCGACCAGTTGCACGGCGTCGGCGTGGATGCACTCCAGCGCGACGTTCAAACGCACGTTCACACCCTGCTCACGGTGTAATGCCAGCAACGCGTCACTGATCACCGGCGGCAAAACCCGCCCTGCCAGCCGTGGCCCGGCTTCCAGTAGCGTCACCTCGCAGCCCAGCCCCCGCGCTGTCGCCGCCACCTCCAAGCCGATAAAACCACCGCCGACCACCACCAGCCTGGCGCCTGGCTTTAATTCATTGCGCAAGACCAACGCGTCATCATGGGTGCGCAGGTAAAACACGTTGGCCTGCTCCTGGGGCAAGCGTCGCGCCCGGCCTCCGGTGGCCAACAGCAGGCCGGCATAGCTCAACCATTGGCCGTCGGCCAGTTGCAGCCGGTGGTGCTGGGGCTCCAGGCGGCTGACCGGGTTGGCGGCGATATGCTCGACCCCGAGCACCGCCAACTGCTGGCTGTCGCACAGGCTGCATTGCGCCAGGTCGCTCGAACCTTGCAGCAAGCCCTTGGACAACGGTGGCCGTTCGTAGGGCAGATGCGCTTCATCGCCGATCAGGATCAGGCGCCCGCTGTAGCCTTCTTCACGCAGGGTCAGTGCCGCACGGCCACCGGCATGGCCGGCGCCGACGATGATCAGGGGGGCGTTCATCCTTCGGCCGTGACGGCGAGCAGCACCCGCCCCGCATCCACCCGCACGGGGTAGGTCTTGAGGTTGACGCACACCGGCGCGCCCAAGGCCTTGCCGGAGCGGTAATCAAAGCGCCCGTTGTGCTTGGGGCACTCGATCACATGGTCCATCACCAGGCCGTCGGCCAGGTGGATTTTCTCGTGGGTGCACAGGCCGGCGGTGGCGAAGAATTCGTTATCGGCTGAACGGAACACCGCATAGGTCTGCGCGCCGTGGTCGAAGCGCAGCACGTCTTCTGCTTCTATTTCGCCCACGGCGCAGACGTCGATCCATTGATCGTTCATACATTTATCTCCAATGACTGGCTCTTACTCTGTGGCGAGCGAGCTTGCTCGCGCTGGGCTGCGAAGCGGCCCTAGATTCGTCTGTACGGTGTAGGTCTGAAGGGTTATTGGGGCTGCTGCGCAGCCCAGCGGGAGCAAGCTCCCTCGCCACGGGTGGGGCGTTGGACGAAATAGCCGGGGTCGCTGCGCTGGCGCCAGATCGTCGGAATGATTTCCTGGTAGGCCTGCCACAAGTTGGCATACGGCGGCGGGCAGTCGCTGCGGATCTCTTCGTGCAGTTGACTGAGCGCGTGGTAAGGCACCATCGGGTACATGTGGTGTTCGAGGTGGTAGTTCATGTTCATGTAGATAAAGCGCAGCACGCGGTTCATGTAGATGGTGCGGCAGTTACTGCGGTGGTCGAGCACATCTTCGGCCAGGCCCACGTGTTGGCTGATTCCAAACAGATAACCGAGCCAGGCGCCATAGAGGCTGGGCAGGCCCACCAGCATCAGCGGCAACCAGCTGTGCAGGTACAGCGCGGTGCCGATGATCAGGGCGTAGAGGCCGACCCAGATACGCGCATCTCGGTACACCTTGGGCCACTCGGATTCGGGGATGAAGTCCTGCTCCTGGGCGCTCATTCGCCCGAGCGCATGGCGGGCCACGCCGCTGAAGGTCTTCCAGGCCAGGGGCAGGTTGAACAGACTGAGGGCCATCATCCATAAGCTTGGCGGGCGCGGCTCGACGATCTCCGGGTCGCGACCGACGACGATGGTGTCGGTGTGATGGCGGGCATGGCTCCAGCGCCACACGTGGGGTTCGAAGAGGCACATGAAGCTTGCCACCTGATACAGCGCATCGTTCATCCAGCGGGTCTTGAAGGCGGTGCCGTGGCCGGTTTCGTGCCAGCGCGGGTTGGAGGCCGTGCCGTAGAGCACACCGTAGGCGATAAAGAATGGCACGCAGGCCCAAGTGCCCCAGAACCAGTAGCCGCCGACACCGGTGGCCAACAACGCCGAGAACCACAGGGCGGTGTCGCGCAAGGCCGGGCCGTCACGGCGTTGCATCAGGGCTTTCATGCGATTGCGCGGGATGGGCGACTGGTACCAACGGGCCGAGACCAGGCCCTTGTCGGCGGCGCGGGCCGCTTCGGGGCCGGTGAGGCTGTAGTCGCGCCGAGCGCGGTGAGCAGTGTGTCCAGGCATTGTTATTGTTCTCCGCAAGCGTGGGTTTCAGGGGCTTTGCGAAACCAACGATAGAGCGCGGCTAAATCACCCTCAAGGCCTTGAATCCATTCCCTATCAAGCTATCATCCAGGCCCAGCGGGGCTTGATAGTTTTCTATCAAGACGCTCAAGGGGCCTGCCATGCACAACAACAAACGCCCAACCATCGCCACCGTTGCCGCCCATGCGGGGCTCAGCGTTGCCACCGTCGACCGCGTGCTGAACGCCCGCGCGCCGGTCAACCCCGGCACGGCCGAACAGGTGTTCCAGGCCGCCGAAGCGGTGGGCTATTTCGCCGCACGGCTGATCGGCCAGCGCATTCGCGAACGTCGGCCCACCTACCGTTTCGGCGTGCTGTTGCTGGGCACCGCCCAAGCCTTCTATGCGCAGTTGGCCCACGCCATCAGCGAGGCAGCGCAGCATCACGCCACCGCCAACCTGAGCTGCCAGTTCGACTACATCAACGACCGCACGCCCTCCGCCATCGTCGCGCAAATCGAACAACTGGCCGTGCAGTGCGACGCCCTCGCGGTAGTCAGCTTCGCCCATCCGTTGATCAACGCCTGCCTGGCGCAGATCCGCACAGCGGGCGTGCCGGTGGTTGCCCTGCTCTCGGACATCCATGAACACGCTGCCGAACCCTATGTAGGCCAGGACAACCACGTGGTCGGGCGCACCATGGGTTGGCTGCTTGCTCGCACCTGCGGCGCACGCAAAGGCAGCGTGGGCATCCTGCTGGGTGGCCATCGCTTTCTCGGGCATCAGGCCCGGGTCGAAGGCTTGCACAGCTACCTCGCCGAACACGCGCCGAGGCTCAAGCCGTTGGAGCCGCTGATCAACCTGGACAACTGCGACATCACCGAAGAAGCCACCCTCGACCTGCTCAGCCGCCATACCGATTTGCGTGGGTTATGTGTGGTCGGCGGTGGTGGCGACGGTGTGATCAACGCCTTGGCGCAACTGCCCAAGCGCCCGGCGCTGTGCTGCATCCTGCAAGAGTCCACGCCCTTGTCGCGTCAGGCATTGAGCAACGGGTTGATTGATGTGGTGATGGACTCGCAACCACGGCAGACAGCGATAGCACTGGTGCAATTACTGGTGGCGCTGCAAAGCGCCGAAGCATTCGACCCGACGCGCCATAGGGTGCATATACCGCCGCAGATCGTGACCCCGGAAAACATGTCACCTGATTAATGACGAAGCCCGCTCCCACATTTTTTTACCGTGCCAGGACTTAATCCAAATCGCTGGCGCTATGCCGCTCGGGCAACTGATCATCCCCCGACACCCGGTTCACCCGCCGCCCACGCTGCACCGCCGGCCGCGCATCAATCGCATCCGCCCAGCGCATCACATGCTTGTATTCATGTACCGACAAAAACTCTGCCGCACCATACAAACGGCCTTTGACCAACCCACCGTACCAAGGCCATATGGCGATATCGGCAATGGTGTATTCATCCCCGGCGATGTATTGGCTGACCGCCAGGCGCTTATCCAGCACATCCAGTTGGCGCTTGGTCTCCATGGCGAAGCGGTTGATCGGGTATTCCATCTTGCTCGGCGCATAGGCATAAAAATGCCCGAAGCCACCGCCCAGATAAGGCGCGCTACCCATCTGCCAGAACAGCCACGACAGGCATTCAGCCCGGGCTGCGGGCTGCGTAGGCAGGAACGCACCGAACTTCTCGGCCAGGTACTGCAAAATCGCGCCTGATTCGAACACGCGAATAGGTGTGGCGCCGCTGTGGTCCATCAGCGCAGGAATCTTCGAGTTCGGGTTCACCGCCACAAAGCCACTGCCGAACTGGTCGCCGTCGCCGATCTTGATCAGCCAGGCGTCGTATTCCGCGCCGCTGTGCCCCAGCGCCAGCAGTTCTTCAAGCAGTATCGTGACTTTCTGCCCATTGGGCGTGGCCAGCGAATACAGTTGCAGCGGATGCTTGCCCACCGGCAGCGGCTTTTCGTGAGTGGCGCCGGCGATGGGCCGGTTGATGCTGGCGAAGGTGCCGCCGCTTTCGGCGTCCCAGGTCCAGACTTTGGCAGGTACGTACTCGGTCATAATCAATGCTCCAGAGGCGCTTGCGATCAACTAAGCGCTCCAGACTAAACCAAAGTTTGATAACTCGTCACACCTATCAGCATGGAAGATTCGGCATGAACGACCGACTCGACGACCTCCTCACCGACCACTTTCGCCCGCAAGACGGCACCATGCCCCGCGCTTCGTGGCGTTCCTCAGCAAGCCAGGTTACCAAGAGCCCTGTTCGCGTCGCTACACCCACCCGCCGTCGACGATAAAGTTCTGCGCCGAGCACATCGCCGAGGCATCCGAGGCCAAAAACAGCGCCATGTTGGCGATGTGTTCCGGCATCACGCTGCCGGGCAGGCACTGGCTGCGGGCGATGAGTTCCCTGGCGGCGTCGTCGACCCACATGGCCAGTTGTTTTTCGGTCATCACCCAACCCGGTACCAAGGTGTTGACGCGGATACGGTTGGGCCCCAGTTCACGCGCCAGGGCCCGGGTCATGCCGTGGGCGGCAGCCTTGCTGGCGGCGTATACGGGGTAGCCGGCAGAGGCCATCATCCAGCCCACCGAGCCCAGGTTGATGATCGAGCCGCCACCGGCCTCTTTCATCATGGGCACCACCGCCTTGGCGGCAAAGAAGGCGTGCTTGAGGTTGACCGCAATGAGCTGGTCAAACATGTGCGAGTCGATTTCTTCCAGGCTGTGGCGCACATCGTTCGCTGCATTGTTGACCAGTACCGTGATCGGACCCAGGGAATGCTCGAAGCGCCCGATCGCCGCACGGTAGCCGATCTCGTCGGTGATATCGCAGCACTCGAACTCGACACTCTGGCCTTTGGAGTTCAGCAGCGCCGCCAGGCGTTCACCCTGGCTCTGTGCACGGTCCACGAACGCCACCTTGGCACCCTGCGCGGCGAAGGCCCGCACCATGAACTCGCCAATCCCCGAAGCCCCGCCGGAAACCAGCACGGTTTTGTCCTTGAGGTCGGGATAAATCGCTTGCTGGGTAGTCATAACAATCAGTGCTCCGCTTAATTAGTCTTATTTTATTTTGCAAGAACGGCGTTAAAGGCTATAAATCTGCTGTCATATCGACAAAATATCTCAAATTAGTAGAACTATTCCAGCAAAACAACAAAAGGAAGTTCGACCATGAAGCACCCTCGATACCTGCTGTCCGGCCTCGCGCTGTCTATGCTGATCGCCAGCGGCGGCGCGCACGCAGCCGGCCTTAGCAGCGAACACAAACCCTTCGGTAAAACCAACGATGGCACCGCCGTCGAACAGTACGTGTTGCGCAACAGCCACGGCATGCAAGCCACGGTGATCACTTACGGCGGTGTGCTGCAGTCGCTCAAGGTGCCGGACAAGCACGGCAAGCTCGACGACGTGGTACTGGGCTTCGACGACGTGCAAGGCTACCAAGGCGGTACCGCGTTTTTCGGCGCCACCATCGGCCGCTTCGGCAATCGCCTGGCCGGCGGCGCCTTCGAACTCGACGGCAAACGCTACCAGGTGCCGCTCAACGACGGCCCCAACTCATTGCATGGCGGCGCCCAGGGCTTCGACAAGCAGGTGTGGCAAGCCAAATCGGTCAAGGACAAAGACTCGGTGGGAGTCACCCTCACCTACCTGTCCAAGGACGGGGAAATGGGCTTTCCGGGCAACTTGAAGACCGAGGTCACCTACCGCCTCAACGACAACAACGAACTGCACATCGACTACACCGCCACCACCGACAAACCGACGGTGCTCAACCTCACCAACCACAGCTACTTCAACCTGGCCGGCGCGGGCAACGGCGACATTCTCAAGCAGGTCGCCACCTTGCACGCCAGCCACTACACACCGGTGAATGCCACCTTGATTCCCACCGGCGAACTGGCGCCGGTCAAGGGCACGCCAATGGACTTCCTGAAGCCCAAACCCATCGGCCAGCACATCAAGGACGACCATCCGCAGCTCAAATTCGCCGAGCCGAAACAGGGTGGCTTCGACTTCAACTGGGCGCTGGATACCAAAGGGGACGTCAAGCAACTGGCCGCCGAGGTGCATGATCCTGAATCAGGACGGCGTTTGCAGCTCTACACCACAGAGCCCGGCGTACAGTTTTATACCAGCAACTTCCTCGACGGTTCGGTGAAGGGCAAAGGCGGCAAGACCTATCAGCATTGGAGCGGGTTTACTTTGGAGACCCAGCATTTTCCGGATGCGCCTAACCAACCGAGCTTTGCCTCGACCCGCTTGAATCCTGGGCAGACTTACACCCAACACACTATTTTCAAGTTCACCGCTGATTAAATTGTGGGAGCTGGCTTGCCTGCGATAGCGGTGGCACAGGCGACACAATTATTGCCTGAACCAACGCTATCGCAGGCAAGCCAGCTCCCACATTGGTTTTTCACAGCGCCTGGGCTCAGCGTTGTTTCATACGGTCGATGACCACGGCCAACAGCAGGATCGAACCACGGATCACATACTGGTAGAAGGTATCGATGTTCTTCAGGTTCATCGCATTCTCGATGATCGCCAGAATCAACACCCCGGCAATCACATGGCGGATCATGCCGATGCCGCCGCTCAGCGACACCCCACCCAGCACGCAGGCCGAGATCACCGTGAGCTCGAAGCCCTGGCCGATCATCGGCTGGCCGGAGGTCATGCGTGAAGCCAGGATTACTCCCGCCAGCGCGCCAATCAGACCGTGCACGGCAAAGATCAGGATCTTGGTGCGGTCAACGTTCACGCCCGCCAGCAAAGCCGCCTCCGGGTTACCGCCGATGGCCATGGTGTTGCGCCCATAGGTGGTGTAGTTGAGCAGCCAGCCGAAGAACAGGAAGCAAACAAGGGTGATCAGGATCGGCACTGGCACACCCAACAATTGGCCGTTGCCGAACACGAAGAATTGCTCCTGGGACACGCCTACCGCCTTGCCGTCGGCAAAGATGTAAGCCAGGCCGCGCACGATCTGCATGGTCGCCAGCGTAGTGATCAAGGCGTTGACCCGCAGTTTGGCGATCACGATGCCATTGATCAGCCCCACCATCAGGCCCATCAGCAGCGCTGCGCCAATGCCCAGCATCACGCTGTCGGTATCGCGCATCACAATCGCCGCAACCACGCCGGCGCAGGCGATCACCGAGCCTACCGACAAGTCGAAGTGCCCCGAGGCCAGGCAGAACAGCATGGTGCACGCGGCGATGCCCACAGTGGAAATAGCCAGGCCCAGACCGCGCATGTTCAGCGGCGAGAGGAAGTTATCGATCAGCAGCGCGCACAGTACGAAGATGCCCACCGCCGCCAAGAGCATCGCCCAGTTATCGAGCAATGCGCGCATATCGAGGGGTTTGCGTGCCGAGGGCAGCGCGTTGTTTTGGATAGTCATGGTCGTCTCTCAGTTCGCCAGGCCGCGTGGCAAGGCCAGTTGCAGCAGGTTGGATTCAGTCGCGTGCTCGCGCAGTTGTTCGCCGCGCAGGGCGCCTTCGCACAGCACCAGGATGCGGTCGGAGATGCCCATCACTTCCATCAGGTCGCTGGACACCACGATCACCGCAATGCCACTGGCCGCCAGGTTATGGATGATCTGGTAGATCTCCGACTTGGCGCCGATGTCGATACCCCGGGTGGGTTCGTCCAGGAGCAGGACCTTCATCGGCATCGACAACCAGCGGCCAAGGATGGCTTTCTGTTGGTTGCCGCCGGACAGGTACAGGATTTTCTGCTCGGCACTCGGCGTCTTGACCTTCATGGCCTGGATCTGCCGCTCGGCGTTACCTTTCTCCCAGCCTTCGCGCAACAGCCAGCCAAAGGTGGAATGAGCACCACGGGCGCTGATGTTGATGTTCTCAGCGACGCTGCCCAGCGGGATGATGCCCTCTTTCTTGCGATCCTCCGGACACAGCAATATCCCGGCGGCGATGGCGTCGCGGGGTGAGCGCAGTTGCAGCGCTTGCCCGCACAGTTCCAGGCTGCCGGCACTGGCGCGCTCTAACCCACTGAGCAGGCGAAACAGCTCGGTACGCCCCGCGCCCACTAGCCCGAACAGGCCCAGGATCTCGCCCTTGCGCACCTGGAAACTGATCGGTTCACGCAGGCCAGGACCGAGCAAGCCGTCGACCTTGAGCGCCACTTCGCCCTGCTCACGCGGTCGGTAATCGTAGATATCCTGGATATCGCGACCGACCATGCAGGTCACCAGCTGATCGTGGGTCAGCGTGTTCATGTCCTCGAACGTGCGCACGTAGCGACCGTCCTTGAACACCGTCACTGCGTCGCAGATACGGAACACTTCTTCCATACGGTGCGACACGTAGAGCACCACTTTGCCCTCCTCGCGCAGGCGCGTGATGATGGCCATCAAGCGGTCGATTTCCCGCGCCGAGAGGCTACTGGTCGGCTCGTCAAAGGCGATCACATGGGCGCCGCGCGACAGCGCCTTGGCGATTTCCACCAGTTGGCGCTGGCCCAGGGACAGGCGCCCGAGTTTCTCGTCGGGGTCGATTTCATCGGCCAGGCCCTTGAGGCAAGCCAGGGCCTGCTTGCGCAGCAGGCTCCGGTTGACCACGCCAAAGCGCGTGGGCAAATGCCCGAGGAACAGGTTCTCGGCCACGCTCATTTCCGGCACCAGGTGCAGCTCCTGGTGAATCACCGCCACACCGCAGGCGATGCTGTCGGCGGCGCATTTGAAGGCCATGGTCTGCGCGCCGATCTGCACCGTACCGCTGGACGGAATGTAGGCGCCGCCGAGGATTTTCAGCAGGGTCGACTTGCCGGCGCCGTTCTCACCCATCAGCGCGTGCACCTGCCCCGGGTGGGCGGTGAAGCAAATGCCATCCAGCGCCTTGACCCCGGGAAAGGTCTTGCCGATGCCGTCAAACCGCAGGGCCGCAGCGGTCATTTCCACAGCCCGATCTTGGTCAGTTCTGCCTGGAAGTTCTCACGGGTGATCAGCGTCACTTCGTCCATGGCCGTGTATTTCGGCGGCTCGGTGCCCTGGGTGACCCACTCGTACATCATCTCAGCGGTTTTGTAGCCTTCAATGTGCGGGCTGGGCAGCATCGAGCCGAAGAAGCCGCTGTTGGCTTTCTTCAATTCGCCGATGGCGTCGGTGCCATTGATGCCGATACCAATCACATTGGCTGCGGCGAAACCGGCACTTTCGGTGGCGCGCACGCCGCCGAGCACGGTGTTGTCGTTCATGCCGCCGATGATCAGGTTCTTCGCGCTACCCGGCAGCTTGACCAGGGCCGAGTTGGTGGCGTCCATGCTGCCGGGTACGTCGAGGGTTTTCAGTGGGGCGGTGAGGATGTGATCTTTAGGAATGCCAGCCTCTTCCAGCGACTTGATCGAGCCGTCGGTGCGCTTCTTACCGGTGTCGAGCTCGTTGAAGGTGTTGATCACCGCATAGGTGTCCTTCCAGTCCCAACCGCGTTTTTTCGCTTCGGCGGCCATGGCGGCGCCCTGCTTCTGGCCCACTTCAAACGCGGCCATTCCAAGGTATGGCACGTCTTCCATGAAGTTGCCCTTGGCATCGACAAAGCGGTCATCCACGGCCATCACTTTCAAACCGTTGACCTTGGCCTTGGCAACGATGGCCGGGCCCAGGGACACGTCCGGCGGGCAGATCACGAAGCCTTTGGCGCCGTTGGCGGCCAGGCTGTCGATGGCCGAGAGGGTTTTCTCGCCGTCCGGCACCGCGATCTTGATGAGTTTGAAGCCTTTGTCCTGGGCGGCTTTTTCCGCAAACGCCCATTCCGTCTGGAACCACGGCTCTTCGGCCTGCTTGACCAGAAAACCGATCTTCACTTCTTCAGCGGATACGATGCTGCTGAGGCTGCTTAACGCAACAGCGGCAGCCAGAACGCGTAGAACCTTTTTCATGAACGACACCTCTTGTTGTTGTTTTTTGAGTCTTGGGGTTAACCGGCGAAACGATGGCAAGGCTTGCCAGGAACATCGACCTCAATGGCCAATACCGCACCATCAAGGGGGTGATCCAAGGGACTCGCCGCGCTGGTGATGTACAGCGTGGTGAGATCGGGCCCACCGAACACGCAACTGGTGGGACGGCTGACCGGTAGTTCGATGATGCGATCCACCTCACCTGAGGGCGTCAGCCGCAGCAGGCAACTGCCGTCCCAGCGCGCATTCCAGATGTAGCCGTCGGCGTCCATGGCCGAGCCGTCCGGCCCGCCGCGTGTATGCGGCCCGAACCAGGCCTGGGCGGCGCCGAGTTGGCCGTCAGCCTGGATCGAATGCTGATAGAGCGTACCGTCCATGCTGTCGCCGAAATGCACCTGGCTGCCCGCCTCGTTCCAAAGCAAGGTGTTGGGAATGCCCAGGCCGGCCAGCAACGGCGTGACCCGCGCATCGGCATCGATGCGAAACAAGCCACCGGAGCGCCGGGTAATCGGCAGGTCTTCGCCCTGCTCGCCAATGTTGTTCTGCATGGTGCCCAACCACAGCCGGCCCTGGGCATCGCAACGTGCTTCATTGCCGCGGTTGCCCGTTTGCGGGTCGGCTACGCACAGCAGGGTCAAGGCTTCGGTGGCCAGGTCCAGGCGATACACGCCGCTGCTCAAGGTCACCAGCGCATCACCGCGTTCACAGGGGATGAACGCCGAGACGTGCTCGGGCAACTGCCACACCTGCAACTGCCCACCCATCAGACGCAGCGCCTGGCGGGCGGCGATATCCACCCAATACAGGGCCTGGGTCGGTACATCCCAGAACGGCCCTTCGCCCAACCGGGCACGGTGCGGGGTGACTGCGCTCAACGACATGAAGCCTCCTGATCAGTTACAGCGATTCGCGCGATGGCGTGCCATTTACCAGCCGCTGAATGCGCAAGGGGTTGGCGTTTTTCAACGCGTCGGGCAGCAGGCTATCAGGGTAGTTCTGGAAGCACACCGGGCGCAGGAAACGGTCGATGGCCAAGGTGCCGACCGAGGTGCCACGGGCGTCGGAAGTCGCCGGGTACGGCCCGCCGTGAACCATGGAATCGCACACCTCCACGCCAGTGGGGTAACCGTTGAGCAGGATGCGCCCGACTTTCTGTTCCAGCAGGGGCGTGAGTTCGGCGAACTGGTGCAGGTCGGTCGGTTCGCCGATGAGCGTGGCGGTCAATTGCCCGTGCAGCCCCTGCAAGGCGGCGCTGAGTTGGGCCTGGTCGGCCACTTCGACGAACACCGTGGTGGGGCCGAAGACTTCTTCCTGGAGCACTTCATCGCCGTCAATCAACAGACGTACATCCGCCTTGAACAGTTGCGGTTGCGCCTGGTTGCCCGATTGCGCGCTGCCCGCCAGATGCTGGATGCCCGGGTGAGACCGGAGGTTTTCCAGGCCCTTGCCGTAGCTACCCAGGGTGCCGGCATTCAGCATGGTTTGTGGCGGTTGCTCGCCGATCAATTGCGCGACCTGCTGAGTGAACGCGGTGAACGCAGGCGAGGCGATACCGATCACCAGGCCCGGGTTGGTGCAGAACTGGCCGCAGCCTTGTACCACCGACGCGGTCAGGTCACGGGCAATGCTTTCAGCGCGGGCTTGCAGCGCCTGGGGCAGCACGATCACCGGGTTGATGCTCGACATCTCGGCAAACACCGGGATCGGTTGCGGGCGCGCCGCGGCCATGTCGCAGAGGGCGCGGCCGCCTTTGAGCGAGCCGGTAAAGCCTACCGCCTGGATCGCCGGATGCTTGACCAGCGCCTCACCGACGCCTCCGCCAAAGATCATATTGAACACGCCGGCTGGCATCTCGGTGGCCTCGGCAGCGCGAATGATCGCATCGGCCACGCGCTCGGCGGTCGCCATGTGGCCGCTGTGGGCCTTGAACACCACCGGGCAACCGGCGGCCAGCGCGGCAGCGGTGTCGCCGCCAGCCGTGGAAAATGCCAGGGGGAAGTTGCTGGCGCCGAACACCGCCACCGGGCCGAGGCCGATGCGGTATTGGCGCAGGTCCGGGCGCGGCAGCGGCTGGCGCTCTGGCAAGGCCTTGTCGATACGCGCGCCGTAGAAGTCACCGCGGCGCAGCACGGTGGCGAACAAGCGCATCTGGCCGCTCGTGCGCCCGCGTTCGCCTTTGATGCGTGCGGCCGGCAAGGCGGTTTCGCGGCAGACCAGTTCGACGAAGTCATCGCCCAAGGCGTCCAGCTCATCGGCCACCGCATCCAGGAACTGCGCACGCCGTGCGGCGCTCAAGGCGCGATAGGCCGGGTAAGCCTGGGCCGCGGCCTGGGCGGCGGCGTCCACTTCCTGGGCAGTGGCCTGGTAGAAATCCTGGGGCAAGGCTTCGCCGGTGGTGGCATCGATACTTTGCAGCTTGGTGCTGCCGTTGGCGCTGCGCTGGCCGCCGATGTAGTTGTGGCCGAGGAACTGGGTCATGTTGATCTCCTTAAAGGGGGGTGACTTGGCCGGGTTCAAATGCCGCATCGCTGCTGCCGATACCGTTGATCAACGGCGCGCCGAATTCAGCCTGGCTGATCTCGAACACATCGCCCGGCTGGGTACGTATACCGTCGGCGAATGACAAGGTGGCGGTGCCGAAGAAGTGAATGTGCACATCACCCGGCTTGAGGAACTGGCTGTATTTGAAGTGGTGGTATTCGAGGTTTTCCAGGCTGTGGCACATATTGGCCTCGCCACTGAGGAATTCGTTCTGCCAGATCACCTCGCCGTTGCGCAGGATGCGGCTGGTGCCCGCCAGATGCTCGGGCAGTTCGCCCACGCGCAACTCCGGGCCATAGCTGCAACTGCGCAGCTTGGAATGGGCCAGGTACAGGTAGTTCTTGCGCTCCATCACATGGTCGGAGAACTCGTTGCCCACCGCAAAACCCAGGCGATAGGGTTTACGGTCATGCCCGATCACATAGAGGCCGCCGATTTCCGGCTCTTCGCCGGCGTCTTCGGCGAACGGCGGCACCGGGAAGGCCTGGCCCGGGCGCACGACGATGCTACCATCGCCTTTGTAAAACCACTCCGGTTGCACACCGGCCTGGCCGGCGCCTGGTTTGCCGCCCTCCACGCCCCATTTGAAGATGCGCATGGTGTCGGTCATCGCGCTGTCGTCGCCGGCCTGCTGGTGCATCTTGTCGCGGGCCGAGGCACTGCCCAGGTGGGTGAGGCCAGTGCCGCTGATCAGCATATGGGCTGGGTCCGGGTGGTCCAGCGGCGGCAGGATTTTGTGTTCCGCCAACAAGGCGGCGTAGTCATGGCTGCCGCCCAGGCCGAGGGCTTCTACCTGTTGCTGCAACTTGCCGCCGGCATCGATGGCGGCCAGCGCGAGCTCACGCACGCTGTGGGCGCCGCGCACTTCGCGTACCTGGTTGCCTTCTACCACGCCGACGCGGCGCTCACCGTTGCTCAACTCGAACTGAACTAAACGCATGCAGGTTCTCCTGGATTTAAGTACGTGTGGCGCCACGGGCGCTGGCGGCGAATTGGTCAACGGGCAGCACGTGCTTGCGTTCCAGCAAGCGGTAGACCACGAGGGTCAGCAGCAACCCGAACACCATCACACCGGATAAGAAATACAAGCCTGAGGCCAGGTTGCCGGTGTACTCCTTGAGCGCACCGATCACGAACGGGCCGATGTAGCCGCCGAGGTTGCCCACCGAGTTGATCAAGGCAATACCGGCCGCCGCACTGGCGCCGGCAAAAAAGCGCCCCGGCAGGGTCCAGAACACGGCGGTGCAGGAAAACATTGCAAACGCCGCCAGGCACAGCGCGGCCATTTGCAGCACTGGCACGTTAAGCCAGGCGCTGCAGAACAGGCCGATGGCGCCCAGTACATAGAGCACGGCGAGATGGCCGTAACGGTCGTTCAAGCGGTCGGAGCTGCGCGGGATGATCAACAGGCCGATGATGCCGAAGATATAGGGCACCGCGGAGATGAAGCCGGTGGTGAGGTCGCTGCCGCCAAACTGCTTGATCAGGGTCGGCAGCCACAAGCCGAGGCCGTAGATGCTCAAGGTCACCGGCAGGTAGAACAGCGCCAGCAGCAATACGCGCTTGTCCTTGAGCGCATGCAAAGGGTTGCCATGGCGCGTCTGGCCGTAGGCTTGCAGGTCTTTGTGCAGCTCGCCGGTGAGCCAGGCTTTTTCTTCCTCGCTCATCCAGTTGACCTGCTTCGGGCCGTCCGGCAGGTAGCGCAGCACCGGCCAGGTCAGCAGGATCGCCGGGGTGCCGATCACGATGAACAGCCACTGCCAGCCATGCAGGCCAAGGATGCCGTCCATGCCGAGCAAACCGCCGGACACCGGGCCGGTGATCATCATTGCAATAGGTTGGGAGAGGATGAACAGCCCGAGGATCTTGCCGCGATGGCGCACCGGGAACCACTGGGTGATGTAGTACAGCACGCCGGGGAAGAACCCCGCCTCCGCCGCGCCCAGCAGAAAGCGCATCACATAGAAGCTGTGCGGCCCCTGCACGAACGCCATGCCGATGGTGATGGCGCCCCAGGTGATCATGATGCGCGCAAACCAGCGCCGCGCGCCGAAGCGGTCGAGCATCAGGTTGCTGGGAATCTCAAACAGGAAATAGCCAATGAAGAACAACCCGGCACCGAGGCCATAGGCGGCGTCACCGATGCCCACGTCAGCGCCCATGTGCAGCTTGGCGAAGCCCACGGCGGAACGGTCCACGTAGGCGATCAGGTACAGCAGGATCAGGAAGGGAATCAGTTTCAGCGTGATGCGCCGAATAAGCCGCAGTTCCTGGCTCATGGGGTCGATCTCCGATTGTTGTTTTTATAGAAGCTCGGGGGACGCCTCTGGCGAAATTCGCCAGGGCCATACCTCAGTTAATATCGACTATATAGTATGACTATTTGCAAAACAACACTTCCAAAGCGGCGATTTTGCGCTTATGTTTAAGCACGCACAGAACATATAGTCATACAATAAGAGAAACGATCATGCCTGACAAAAAGCCCGGCCTACGCTCTGCCCAGTGGTTCGGTACCGCCGACAAAAACGGCTTCATGTACCGCAGTTGGATGAAGAACCAAGGCATTGCCGACCATCAGTTCCATGGCAAGCCGATCATCGGCATCTGTAACACCTGGTCGGAGCTGACCCCGTGCAATGCGCACTTCCGCCAGATCGCCGAGCACGTCAAGCGTGGCGTGATCGAGGCCGGAGGCTTCCCGGTGGAGTTCCCGGTGTTTTCCAATGGCGAATCCAACCTGCGCCCTACCGCCATGCTCACTCGCAACCTGGCGAGCATGGATGTGGAAGAAGCGATTCGCGGTAATCCGATTGATGGCGTGGTACTGCTCACCGGCTGCGACAAGACCACCCCGGCGCTGCTGATGGGCGCGGCCAGTTGTGATGTGCCGGCCATCGTGGTCACCGGCGGACCGATGCTCAACGGCAAGCACAAGGGCCAGGACATCGGCTCGGGGACGGTGGTGTGGCAGCTCAGCGAACAGGTCAAGGCCGGCACCATCACCCTGGATGACTTCCTCGCGGCCGAGGGCGGCATGTCGCGTTCGGCGGGCACTTGCAACACCATGGGCACGGCCTCCACCATGGCCTGCATGGCCGAGGCGCTGGGCACTTCCCTGCCCCACAACGCGGCGATTCCGGCCGTGGATGCACGCCGCTATGTACTGGCGCACATGTCGGGCATGCGCGCCGTGGAGATGGTGCGTGAGGACTTGAAACTGTCGAAAATCCTCACCAAGGAAGCGTTTGAAAACGCTATCCGCGTGAACGCGGCCATCGGCGGCTCGACCAACGCCGTGATCCACTTGAAAGCCATCGCCGGGCGCATCGGCGTCGAACTCGACCTGGATGACTGGACCCGCATCGGCCGCGGCATGCCGACCATCGTCGACCTGCAGCCCTCCGGGCGCTTTCTGATGGAAGAGTTCTACTACGCCGGTGGCCTGCCCGCGGTGCTGCGTCGCCTGGGTGAGGCCAACCTGATCCCCCACCCCAACGCCTTGACGGTCAACGGCAAGTCCCTGGGCGAGAACACCAAGGATTCGCCGATCTACGGCCAGGACGAAGTGATCCGCACGCTGGACAACCCGATCCGCGCCGACGGCGGCATCTGCGTACTGCGTGGCAACCTCGCGCCCCTGGGCGCGGTGCTCAAGCCTTCGGCAGCGAGCCCCGAACTGATGCAGCACCGTGGCCGCGCCGTGGTGTTCGAGAACTTCGACATGTACAAGGCACGCATCAACGACCCGGAGCTGGACGTGGATGCCAACTCGATCCTGGTCATGAAGAACTGCGGCCCCAAGGGTTACCCCGGCATGGCCGAAGTCGGCAACATGGGCCTGCCCGCCAAGCTGCTGGCCCAGGGCGTGACAGACATGGTGCGCATTTCCGATGCGCGCATGAGCGGCACCGCCTACGGCACCGTGGTGTTGCACGTGGCGCCGGAAGCCGCTGCTGGCGGGCCGTTGGCGACAGTGAAGGAAGGTGACTGGATCGAACTCGATTGCGCCAATGGCCGCCTGCACCTGGATATTCCAGACGCCGAGCTGGCAGCGCGCATGGCCGACCTGCCCCCCGCGCAGAACCTCATCGTCGGCGGCTATCGCCAGCTGTATATCGACCATGTGCTGCAAGCCGACCAGGGCTGCGACTTTGACTTCCTGGTGGGCTGCCGCGGCGCAGAAGTCCCACGGCATTCCCACTAATTGGGATGCTATGATGCGGCGAATCTAAGCCAGAGCCTCCCCGTCGTTATGGATCACCAGCCGCCCAAGCCGCGCAAGAGCCAGCATGCCCAGATCGTTCAGGACTTGGGCATGCACATCGTTTCCGGTCGCTTCAAGCCTGAAGAACGCTTGCCCATGGAAGCCACGCTGTGCGAGGAATACCAGGTCAGCCGCTCGGTATTGCGCGAAGCCACGCGGGTGCTCAGCGCCAAGGGCCTGGTGTATTCCAAGCCACGGGTGGGCGCGGTGGTACGGCCACGCTTGAAATGGCACCTGCTCGACCCGGACGTGCTGTCCTGGTTGATGCAGTCCACGCCCCACAGCGAGTTCTTCAACACCCTGGCCGGGGTGCGCCGCATTCTCGAACCGGAAATCGCCGCCATGGCCGCGACCACCGCCACCGACGAAGACATCGCCACCATCGAACAAGCCTACCAAGGCATGGAAACCGCCAAGACCCACGAGGACCTGTTACAGGCCGACCTGGACTTCCACCGCGCGATTGCCGACGCCACCCGCAACGACCTGCTCGCCTATATGTGCAACATGCTCTCGCTGCCGTTGCGCGAGTCGATCAACATCACCAACCGCCGTCCGGATATCCAGGGCCTGAGTCTGCCTCGGCACAAAGCGATCCTCACGGCGATCCAGAACCGCGATGCCCTGGGCGCACGGCATGCGTCGCTGGTGCAACTGGATGACACGCGGGTGGCGCTGGATACAGTGATGAATGTGTTGACGCCGTTGTGAGCCCGCGTCATTCCTGACTGTTATTGTTGGCCCTGGGGCAGGTGTTATCGCCCTCTTTTTTCAGCGCCAGCACGGCCTGGCGCTCGGACAGCAAGTGAGTGATGGCGCCGCCGATCGCAGCGGAAATCAACGCCAAGGCTTCTTTAGGCAGATTGATTGCCGCCCAGGTCAACCCACCGATCAGCAAGATGACAAACAGGATATTGAAACGTGACACGCCAAGTTTTATCGAGCGGACGATATCGGACGTGTCCTGCATTTTCTCGAAGCGTTTAAGGTCTTCGAACTTGCGCACCGATTCCAGAGTTTCCAGGTAATGGGTTTCGGCCCGCTTCAATTTCTTGATCACATCGGCTTCGAGCATGACCTCCTCTATCTCGATCCTGACCAGGCTGATATTGGCGCCTGGACGGCCGAGAATTTCCGAACTCAGCGAACTTTCGGCCAGCTCGGCCAGCAGATAGGTATAGGAGGTTTCGCTGATCTCCTTGGCATATTTTTGCAAGGCTGATGTGTAGCACTTGGTGGCGTACCGGGTGAACAGACGCTCGGCATCGTTGGTCTTTTTGATCAGGTCTTCAGCTTTCTCGATCAGTTCCCGTTCCATTTTTAATATCCCTATTAAGCGTGGCTTCGAAAAGCAATGAGCGCCGGCCGCTGCGCTGGCACGTTACGAGCAAACATCCCTCGATCGCCCGCCAGTGTCTACTGTCAAACCTGACAGGTGAAGCTGATGCAGGCCCCTGTGGCGAGGGAGCAATCTCCCTCGCCACCGGCCCTGCGTGGTACCGCAGCTGTTCATCACAGGGTGTAGGCGATGCCCACCTGCACGGTACGCGGTGCGCCGGGGTAGGCGTAGATATTGCCGAACGCGCCTTCTTCATAATCGCGGTTGAACAGGTTCTTCACATCCAGGTTCAAGCGCACATGCTCATTGACCTTGTAGTAGCCGAGCAGGTCGACCACGGTATAGGCGTCCATGGAGAATGCCGTATTGGCGGTCTGGCCGGCACGTTGATCGACGTACTTGCCGCCGGCGCCCAGGCCCAGGCCTTTGAGCGCGCCGTCCTGGAACTCGTAGACGTTGAGCAGGCTGAAACTGTTGCGCGGGATGTTCATCAAGCGTGTGCCGGAGCGCAACGTGTTATCACGGGTGACTTCGGCATCTACATAGGCGTAACCGCCGATCACGCGCCATTCGGGCGTGAGGTTGCCTGCCACATTGAGGTCGAAGCCCCGACTGCGCACCTGGCCGGCCGCGACACTGAAGGTATTGTCCACGGGATCAGTGGTCAGCACGTTCTTCTTCTCGATCTGATAGATCGCCGCATCCACGCTCAACTGCCGGTCCAGCGCCTCCCACTTGATACCCATCTCGTAGGACTTGCCTTTCTCCGGCGCAAAACCACCGCCTTCGCGGCTGGCGCCGGTGTTGGGCTTGAACGAACGCGCGGCATCGGCATAGACCGCGACGGTGTCGGTGAGGTCGTAGATCACACCCACGCGCGGGGTGACGGCGTTGTCGGCGGCCTGCCAGCTTTTACCTACATAGTTCTGGTAGTCATGCTCGAACCGCTCAAAGCGAGCACCGGCCAGTACTTTCAGCCGCTCAGTGAGGGCGACCTGGTCCTGTACAAAAGCGGCGTAGGTCTTGAGGTTTTCTTTGTCGTGGGTCGGCGTACGGGTCAGTGCCGGACGGGGTTGACCGTACACCGGGTCAAAGATGTCAATTGGATAGGTGCCCGCTGCGGCGCTGGAACGCTGGATAATTGACTTGTAGTCGTAGTCCTCGTACTCGATACCGGTGAGCAAGGTGTGATCGAAGCCGCCAGTGGAGAAGTGCCCGGTCAGGTTGAGCTGATAGTCCTTGTCGGTCCATTCCAGCTTGCGGTAGTTGAAGTTGCGTTGCAGGGTGCGGCCATCAGCGCCCAGGCTGCCCGGCCCGTTGGCTTCGATGGCATTGCCTTTCAAACTGCCATCCAACCACTGGAAACCGCCGCCCAGGGTCCAGTTGTCGCTCAGTGCATGCTCGAAACGCAACTGCGCCATGTTGTTGTCGTTGTGCAGCTTGCCAGCGTCCTTGTCGCCCCAGAACGTATCACGCGAGGGCGTGCCGCGCTGGTTGGGGAAGCGCGTCAGGCCACGGTCGAGCGGGTGGTTGTTGCGCATGAAGTCGCCTTCGAAGGTCACCTTGGTGTCATCGGTGGCCTGCCAGGTGATTACCGGCGTCACGCCGTAGCGTTCCGTCTCGACGTGATCGCGGAAGGTGTCGCCGCCCTCGCCCACTACGTTCAGGCGATAGGCCAGGCGGCCTTCCTCGTCCAGCGGGCCGGAGGCATCCAGGGTGCCGCGCTTCATGCCCTGGTCATTGAGCTGGCTGCCCAGGGTGACGGTGCGTTCGGCCAGCGGTTGCTTGGACACCACATTGAAGGTGCCGCCTGGGTCGCCACGGCCGTAGAGCATGGTCGCGGGGCCGCGCAGCACTTCCAGACGCTCGATGGTGTTGGCGTCCGGCATGTTCGGGTAACCGCGGTTGATCGGGAAACCGTTGCGGTAGAACTCACCGGTGGTGAAGCCGCGTACGGTAAAGGTGGTCAGGCCCTGGCCGCCAAAATTGTTGGCACGGCCCACGCCGCCGGCGTAATCGAGGGCATCCTGCAAGCGTGTTGCACCGAGGTCTTCGACCACGTCCTTGGACACTACGCTGATGGACTGCGGGGTTTCATGAATGGCGGTGTCGGTGCGCGTCGCACTGGCTGAGCGTGTGGCGTGGTAGCCCTGCACGGGGCCTTGGGCCGACTCAAGGTCCGCGGTGGCGGTCACATTGGTCGCTTGCAGCTCGATACTGGTGTTCTCGGCAGGTGCCTGCTCTGCCCACGCGAAGGGGGAAAACGCCTGGAGCACACAGATGGAAATCAGGGTACGACGCATGGGTGTAGAACCTAGTGAATGAGCCAGATGGGACGGCAAACCTGCCAAGAATTCGCCGCGCATCATATATCAAGGCATTCTCGTTTGATATCGGTTCTCATTTGTTATTTTTCACGTATCTGCTGTGTCTCCAGTGGGTAACGCAAAAACCACAGGCGAAAAAAAGCCACTCAATCGAGTGGCTCATGCAACGCGCAGGCATACCTCAGCGATAGCGTTCCAGCCAGTGCGCGTAAGGCGCCGGCAAGGTCCAGGAGGACCTGTCAACGCCCAGTTCCTTGGCGGCAAAGTAGGCCCAGTGCGGGTCAGCCAAATGTGCGCGCCCCACCGAGACCAGGTCCAGGTGCCCGGCCTGCAGTGCGCCTTGCGCCAGCTGCGGCGTGCCGAAGCCCCAGGCCGAGGTCACCGGAATACCGGCTTCACGGCGTACACGCTCAGCAATCGGGCCCATGAAGGCCGGGCCCCATGGGATGTTGGTGTCAGGAATGGTAAAGCCGACGCTGACGCTCAGCAGGTCCAGGCCACCGTCCTTGAAACGGCGGGCCAGTTCGATGGACTCGGTGAGGGTCTGCTCATCACGGCCGTCGTATTCGATCACACCGAACCGGGCGGTGAGCGGCAGGTTTTCCGGCCAGACTTCACGCACCGCAGCCAGGGTTTCGAGGAGGAAGCGGCTGCGGTTGTCGAAGCTGCCACCGTAGGCATCGGTACGCTGGTTGGAATGCTCAGAGAAAAAGCTCTGGCCCAGGTAGCCGTGGGCAAAGTGCAGCTCGATCCATTCAAAGCCGGCATCGCGAGCGCGGCGAGCCGCGTCGACGAAGTCCTGCTGCACGCGGGCAATGTCTTCCAGGGTCATGGCACGCGGTACGTTGGGCAAGTTGGCGCCAAACGCGATGGCAGAGGGGGCGATAGTTTCCCAGCTACGGGGATCGGAGGCCGGGATGTGGTCATCACCTTCCCAGGGGCGATTGGCACTGGCTTTGCGACCGGCGTGGGCGATCTGAATGCCCGGCACCGAACCGGCGGCCTTGATGGCCTTGACCATGGGCACGAATGCCTGGGCGTGGGCGTCGCTCCAGATCCCGGCGCAGCCTGGGGTGATGCGTCCTTCAGGGGCGACCGCGGTGGCCTCGACTACCAGCAGGCCGGCGCCACCACGGGCCATGCCGGCCAGGTGGACGTGGTGCCAGTCGTTAACCATGCCGTCGTCGGCCATGTATTGGCACATCGGGGGGATAGCAATGCGATTGCGCAAGGTCACATCTTTGAGTTTGAACGGTTCGAACAAAGCCGACATTGAGAACTCCAGGAAGGGGTGGGTGATTCGATAGTTCGATGGTAATCGAACTATGGTATTGAACGCTACCCCCCTGTTATGATCCGCCCCATGCGAGCCTTCAAACACCCTACCCCGCAAGAATTGACGCTTGAGCGTGTGCTGTACGCCTTGAGCGACCCCGTGCGCCTGGACATCGTGCGCTACCTGGCCAACGTGCCAGAGGCCACCTGTGGCGAACTCGACGGGGGGCGTCCCAAGTCCAGCATGTCCCATCACTTCCGGGTATTGCGCGATGCCGGCCTGGTGCACACCCGCAATGTGGGCACCACCCATATGAACTCGTTGCGCCGTGACGAGCTGGAAAGCCGCTTCCCTGGGTTGCTGGCCAGCGTGTTGTCACAACACTAGACGCATAACTTCGGCGCGACGCCGGGCCTGTGGCGAGGGAGCTTGCTCCCGTAACGGCCTGACAGCCGGCGCTGATCTAGCTGACGCACCGCGATCCAAATGTGGGAGCTGGCTTGCCTGCGATGGCGGCCTGACAGTCGCCCCATATCTACCTGACACCCCACAATCCAACTGTGGGAGCGGGCTTGCTCGCGAAGGCGGCCTGACAGCCGGCACAGTTATACCGAGTACATATCCATTCCTGCGGTAACAGCCACTTTCCGCCAGCGTGGTTTAACGGGGCGCTTAAGATCAAAAGCAGATCAAGATCAAGAGCGGCTCGCTTCGCATCGTGGTTAGCGTTGGCTGCTGCAACTTGGAAAGTTGTGCAGATACCTTTGCACTAGACGCCAAGCCTCAGGACAAGACCGCCTTTAGCAGCGCGCCGTCCAGGTGCACACAATCCTTGCCATTGCGCTTGGCGCCGTACAGGTTCTTGTCCGCCATCTTGAGTACGGCCGACAACTCGTCGCCCGGCGAAAAACGCGCCATCCCCGCACTGCAGGTGTAATGGTGGGGCGCAGGCACACTGCTGCGGATCGCTTGCAACAAGTCCAGGGCATAATCACAGGCCACCTCCACATCGTCGCCCTGCAATAACACGCCGAACTCTTCCCCGCCGATCCGTCCAAAGCTGTGGCTGCCCTTGGCATTTTTCAGGCAAAGGGCCATGGCGCGCAGAATCTTGTCCCCCACGTCGTGGCCATACAGATCGTTTTTTTCTTTGAAACTGTCGATATCCAACATGATGAAGTAGCCGCCCCGCTCCCCACCGAGCAACTTCTCGAAGCTCTGCATAAAGGCGCGCCGGTTGAGGATGGAGGTCAGGTAGTCGGTCTCGGCCAAGGCGCGAAACTCGCTTTCCACCAGCAATACCGAACGCAGGTTCTTCAAGTAGGAATAACTCAAGATAAACCCGATGGACACCGACGCCGCGCAGAACAGCAGCAAATACACCTCGGTGCCAACGTATATATCCGCCTGCATGGGTGGCCACAGGATCAGCCAGATCAATAGCGCATCGGCCAGGTAATCCTGGACACTGATAAACAAGATCGCGCTGCCCACCACCAGAGTCACGGCCAACGGCAGGCCATAGATACGCAACTCTTTGTTCATATGAATCAGATAAGCGAAGCCGACGGACAACAACACCATATAGGTGACCCCCAGCACTCGCCAGAGCAGAAAGTTCGTGGTGGTAGCATGTACCCGGCAAACAATCAGCAGGCCCACCGTGACGCCCAACATATAAAAATTCAACTTCAGGGCCGCAGGAATCAGGAGCATGCCGACCCAGGCAATAATCCCTACCCCTTCGGCTTGGGTCACCGCAGGTGACAACAAACTGCGCATTCTGGGCCGCAACTTCAAGTTAGCAGGCATCCTTACGCTCCCATCTCAATAGCATGCAGGCCCATCGCAAATGAAAAGGCCATGAACCGCTTTACCAGGCTGGCAAAGGGTGGCAGAACTTCCAGCCGGGTTTTGGAGTGGGCTTTGAAATAACCCTTTTCAACCCCCTCCTGCACCATACGGATAATGTGGGTCTTGGACACGGAAAGTTGCTTGGCCAAGGCCAGGTAGGAAGACGACCGGAAGGTGGCGCGGTCGTTCTCAGGGGCAAAGGCGTCGTTGTAGATCGCCAGCATCAACAGATGGCCGGCGTCGCGCTTCACCAGCCAATAACATTCGGGCAGCAAAACATCCACCGTCAATTCGGCGGCGAGAATCATGGCGAAGCCTTTGAAATAGAGCGCCAGGAACTCGCGATCATCCAGGTCCCGCATCTGCCGGAACACTTCCCTTTCGGGATAGAGCAGCGCCAACGACTCCGTGAGGGCGGTGAGCATCAACCGCGCTTCGCGGCAGGCTTCATCCGAGGGTGCATACACCCTGAAGCGACTGTCTTCGGGGTGCGGCGCAACCTCCATGAAACCCAGGGCCCGGAACAGCAAAAAAATCGATTCCAGGCTGTTTTTCGAACAATATTTGCGCGTTACGCACAAGGCTTTAACTTCTGCCAACAACGGCAGCGGTGTGGAAAAGTATTGGCTCAATAATGCAAACGACACCATCAAGCGGCTGTATTTAAGGGCACTCTTGTAGAAAAACGGTCGTCTCGAATAGGGCACGAGCAGCACGTGGTAATGCGCTCTCATGCACGATTCAAAATCCTTATGACGTTCGAGCGCTTGCGCGGTATTACACATAGCCAACTTCAACGAACTGACACGCATGAAAGAGCCCTGATCATCCAACTTGATGCCACTGATCTCAGCTACGAAATCCCTGCAGCCCGGCCCCAAAACAAATCACTTGGCGGCCGCGAAAACTGAGTGCAACACCTGACCTTTCCGGTACGGTGCTGCCCCTATGTCCTATTCCGAACTCAGCGTCGAAGAGCGCGCCATCATTCAACTCAGTCAAGCTCAAGGCTTCAGCCT
>NZ_JAENSV010000057.1:0-30147 GCF_016613265.1 Pseudomonas sp. MF6751 | reverse complement strand
CGAATTCCGGCCAGCGTGGTTTAACGGGGCGCCTAAGATCAAAAGCAGATCAAGATCAAGAGCGGCTCGCTTCGCATCGTGGTTACCGTTGAGCTAACAGAGTTATGTAGATACCTATGCTGCGATGGCGGTGTAACAGGCGGCAGATGTGCTGGCTGATACTCCGCCATCGCAGGCAAGCCAGCTCCCACAGTGGATCTGCATCGCCTGCTCGGACGCCTGCTTGCACTTAGTGATTACGACGCGGCACCTTCCATTCCCGATGGGGGAACTTGTACAGATAGTTCAGGTTATCCATATCGAACCGGCCATCCTCCTTGCCGGGGCCACCGAAGAAGCTGATGCCGATATCCAGCTTGCGCAGCAGTTTGGGGCGTGAGAGTAGCTCCTTAGCCGCGTGATGGGCCTCGGGTGAGAACGTCCTGTCGGTGGCGATCAGGCCGGCGGCCTCTTTCAACTCATTGAAGTTCACATAGCTGTCTGTCGCCCCTGCGGCGAATTCGCGGAAGTGATCGCGGATCAACCCTATTAGTTGCCGGTCACTCACGCTTGCGTACGGGCGCAGGTCCGGGGCGCTGGCCTGGGTTTGAGCGCTTCGTGCCTGACGATGGTTAGCTTGGGTTGAGCGACTGTCAGCATCCAGTTGATCTGGTAGAGCGGTGAAAGTGCTAGTCGAAGGTGGTTTTACTGAAAATGACATGGTGGGCCTCTGATTCATTCAGGGATTGATTGAAAAATCCACCTTATGGGTGGTCGTCACTCAACCTGCCGTTCCATTCATCACCGCCCGTTCGACATGCATTGTTAAAGGCCAGCAATCCATATCCCTTTAATTTGCAGGACGTTTCCTAGACAATCCTTTGGCCTTGCGCCTGCTCAACCCACTGGCTAGCCTTCGCTTCGTCGCTGCCTATCAGCGATCGGGTGTGGAAACCTGGAATGAGTAGGCGTCATGATCGCGTGCAAACGCTCAATGGCGGCTGTGCGCGGGCAGACTTCGGTCTGACTGGGTCCTACTCCCCGGTTTCCACCCCGCGTATGGCTGCCACCTAATTTGTCGTGTGGAAACGGCACAGGTTGGCGCCCCAATCGAGTAGGAGCTATACCCATGAGCAAAATCGTCCCCGACCCACCCTTCCCCATTTTCGTCGCCCACGAAGACCTGAGCTTCGAAGACGCCATCGCCAGCATCTCCTCGCTACTGCGCTGCGCCGCCACCACCGCCACCGAAACCGCCGAAGGCCTCAAAGGCACCCGACGCGACATGGCCTGTTCCACCGCTCACCTGATCGACATGGCCCGCACCCTCGCCGAGCGCGCGATGGATTGCCTGCAACCCAACCCCACTAACACCCCATGACCCCTGTGTAGGAGCGAGCTTGCTCGCGAAGAACTCATAGGCGCCGCGTTTATTCAGGAAACACGCGTTATCGTTGACGTTTTTCGCGAGCAAGCTCGCTCCTACAAACAGCCATGAGGGCTAGCCCACACTCCGTTGATCGCGTCGGCCATGAGTCCACGCGCACTTTTACAGGTAAACTCCCCTCCTTTTCATCTTCTCCACGGAGTTCGCCTTGCGTCTGTTTCATACCTCCGACTGGCACTTGGGCCAAAACCTCCACGGCCAGGAACGCGACTTCGAACATGCCTGTTTCCTTGAATGGCTGCTAGGCCAACTCAAGGCCCAGCGCCCGGATGTGCTGTTGATCGCCGGCGATATCTTCGACACGGTCAACCCGCCGCTCAAGGCCCAGGAGCGCTTGTATGACTTCATCATCAGCGCCCACGAACAACAGCCGACACTGACCATTGTGATGATTGCCGGCAACCATGACTCCGGTTCGCGCATTGAGCTGCCTGCGCCTCTGATGCGCCGCCTGCGCACCCATGCCCTGGGCCGGGTGCTGTGGCTGGATGACGGGCAACTGGATGCCGACCGGCTGCTGATCCCGCTGCCCAATGCCAAAGCCAAGATCGCCGCCTGGTGCCTGGCGCTGCCCTTCCTGCGCCCGGCGGAAGTCACCGGCGCACAGCTGGGCGATGATTACCTGCGCGGCATCGGCCAAGTGCATGAATGGCTGATCGCGGCGGCCAATGCCAAACGCAAAAAGGGCCAGGCGCTGATAGCCATCAGCCATGCGCACATGGCCGGTGGGTCGGTATCCGAAGACTCCGAACGCAGCTTGATCATCGGCAATGCCGAGGCGCTGCCTGCCACACTGTTCGACCGAAGCGTGGCGTATGTGGCCCTCGGCCATTTGCACAAGCCGCAAAAGGTCAATGGCGAGGAGCGCATTCGCTACAGCGGCTCGCCAATCCCCCTGTCGTTCTCCGAAATCGGCTACAAGCACCAGATTCTCGACGTGACGTTCCAGGGCGAAAGGCTGGTGGGCTGCGAACCGATCCTGATTCCCCGCTCCGTCAACCTGCAACGCCTGGATGCCGCGCCCCTGGCCGATATCCTCAAGCAACTCGGCGAGCTGCCCGACATCGACCTGCTCGCCGAAACCCAGCGCCACCCCTGGCTGGAAGTGCGCGTGCGCCTCGACGAGCCGCAACCGGACCTGCGCCAACAGATCGAAACCGCCCTGCAAGGCAAGGCCGTACGCCTGGTGCGTATCGCCGCCGAATATGCCGGCACACGCGGCAGCGCAGAGGTAGACGATGCGCAACTGATCGAACTCGACCAGCTCACGCCCCAGGAACTGTTCAGCCGCGCCTGGCAGGACAGCTACGGCAGTGAAGTGGATGAACAGACCTTGAAGGACTTCGCCGTGCTGCTCCAGGAAGTACAACAGGAGGGCGAACAGCCATGAAGATCCTCGCCATCCGCCTGAAAAACCTCGCCTCCCTGGCGGGCCCGTTCGAAATCGACTTTACCGCCGAGCCCCTGGCCAGTGCGGGTCTGTTCGCCATCACTGGGCCGACCGGCGCGGGTAAAAGTACCCTGCTCGATGCGCTGTGCCTGGCGCTGTTTGGCGCAGTGCCACGCCTGGGTGACACCGGCCAGGCCAAGATGCCGGACGCCGACACGGATATTTCCATCGGCGACCCGCGCACCCTGATTCGACGCGGCACCGGTGGTGGCTATGCCGAGGTGGATTTTGTCGGTGTCAGTGGCCGTCGCTACCGTGCGCGCTGGGAAGCCAACCGCGCCCGTGACAAAGCCAGCGGCAAGTTGCAGAACAGCCGGCAAAGCCTGATCGACCTGGACAGCGACCAACTGCTGGCCAGCCAGAAAACCGAGTACAAGACCCAGCTCGAATTGGCCCTGGGCCTGAACTTCGAACAGTTCACCCGTGCGGTGCTGCTGGCGCAAAGCGAGTTCAGCGCCTTCCTCAAGGCCAATGACAATGAGCGCAGCGAACTGCTGGAAAAGCTCACCGACACCGCGCTCTACACCCAGCTCGGCCGCCGTGCGTTCGATAAGGCCAAAGAGGCCAAGGACGCCCACAAACAGCTGCAGGACCAAGCCACCGGCGTGGTGCCCCTGGCCCCCGAAGCCCGCGCCGAGCTGGATCAACAATTGGCCCACGCCCAGCAGCAGCTCAAAACCCAACAAGCCCAGCTCAAGCAGCTGGAGTTGCAGCACACCTGGCTCAAGGAACTGCGTGAATGGCAGGAGCGCCATCAACACGCAGTGGAGCAACTGCAACGCGACGAAGCAACCTGGGCCAGCCAAGGCCAGCAACGCCAAGACCTCAGCCTGCTGGAGCAGTTGGCACCGCAACGCCATCACTTCCTGCGCCAGGCAGAACTCGGCACCTTGCTGACGCCCCTGGCGGCACAGATTGCGCAGCACCTCGAGCAACAAGCTACCCTGCACGCCCGCCAGGAACAGGCGCAATACCAGCAAGTGGCCGCCCAGGCAGCACTGGCCGAGGCCCTGAAACACCAGGCCGACGCCGCACCCCTGCTGCGCCAGGCCATCGAAGAGCAAAACACCCTCGCCCATGTGAGCCGCGAACTGGCCAAGCGCAACGAGGAAAAACACCAGCACGAAAGCGCCTGCACCGAAGGCCAGGCCCTGCTCGACGGTTTGCAACACACGCAAGCCCAAGGCACCGAGCGCCTGCAACGCCTGGCCACCGAGCTTGAGCACAGCGCCGCCCTCGCGCCGCTGAGCGATGCCTGGAACGCCTACCGTGACCGCCTGCAACAGTTGGTGTTGATCGGCAATCGCCTCAACCAAGGCCAGGCCGAGCTGGGGCAACTCGAACAGCGCGCCAGCGCCGCCGCCGAACAGTTCACCCAACAGCGCGAAGCCCTGGACCTGCTCTACCACGAGGCCGGTGCCGAACCGCACGCAGTGGCCGAACAAATCCAATTGCTGGCCAGCCTGCTGCAAGATAATCGCAAACAACAGCGCGCCTTCGAAGACCTGGCCCGCTTGTGGGACAGCCAGCAACAGTTGGATCAACAGGCAGGTGCGCTCACGCAAAGGCTCGCCGAGGCCGCGCAAAAACGCGAACAACTGAACCAGACCGGCCTGCAAACCAAGGCCGAACTCACCGTTGCCGAACAAACCCTGGCGGTGACCAAGCAACTGCTTGAGCGCCAACGCCTGGCCCGCAGTGCCAGCGTCGAGGAATTACGCGAGCAGTTGCAGGATGACCAACCCTGCCCGGTGTGCGGCAGCCACGAACACCCCTATCACCAGCCTGAAGCCCTGCTGCAAAGCCTGGGCCGCCATGATGAAAGTGAAGAGGCGGCGGCGCAGAAAGCCGTCGACAGCCTCAAGGAAAAACTCACTGAATTGCGCGGTGAAGTGGGCGGCCTGATCGCTCAGCAAAAAGAATTCCTGCAACAGCAGGAACAGTTGGCCACCCAGCAGCAGGGTTTGGCACCCAGCCTGCAAGCCCACCCACTGTCTGCCTCGCTGTTCAATCAGGACGCCGCCAAGCGCAACCCTTGGCTGGCCCAGCAACTGGCCCAATTGACCCAAAGCATCAGCCAGGACGAACAACGCCAAGGCGCCCTGCTCAACCTGCAACAGAACGCCGGGCGCTTGCAGCAACAATTACAAGCGGCCCAGGATGCCAGCCAGCAAGCCCGGCAATTGTTGGTGGACCAACAACGGCAACTGGCCGGCGACCGCGAACGCCTGGAGGCGGAACTCAGCGCCTTCGCCAGCCTGCTGCCCAGCGAAACGCTGGAAGGCTTGCGCAGCGCGCCTGCGGCGACCTTCATGCAGCTCGACCAACAGGTCAGCCAGCGCCTTGAGCAGTTGGGCCATCAACGCGATGAGCAGGCCGAGCAGCAGGAGCGCCAACAGGCCATCGAGAAACAACACACCCACCAACAGCATCGTCAGCAGCAACTCGACGCTGTGAATCTGCAAGTCGCCGAGCTGGCCGACCAGCAACACGCCGTCCAGGAAAAACTCCGCGCCTTGCTAGGGGATTACCCCAGCGCCGAACACTGGCAACAGCAGCTGGAGCAAGCCGTCACGCAGTCGCGCCAAAGCGAGACCGACGCCAACCAGGAACTGCACGCCGTGCACACGGCGCAAGTACAGCTGGCCGCCGACCTCAAGGCCCAGCAGCAACGCCAGCAGGCATTGGAGGCGGAGCAGCACGCCCTTGCGACACGCATCGGCGAATGGCGCGCCCAGCACCCAGAACTGGATGATCAGGGCCTGGCACGCCTGTTGGCCCTTGATGAAGCCCAGGTCGCGCAGTTGCGTCAGCACCTGCACAGCAGCGAAAAGGCCGTCGAGCAAGCCAAGGTTCTGCTGCACGAGCGCGAACAGCGCCTGGCCGAACACCAGGCCCTGCACAACGGCAACCTGGAGGCCGAGCAACTGGACGCCACCCTGGCAACGCTTGACCAGCAACTGCTCGAGGGTGAGAAACACTGCGCCGAACTGCGCGCACGCCAGGCCGAAGACCAGCGCCGCCAGAATGCCAACCAGGCCCTGGCCGAACAGATCGCCAAGGCTTACGAGCAGTGGCAGCGCTGGGCACGCCTGAATGCGCTGATCGGCTCGGCCACCGGCGACACCTTCCGCAAGATCGCCCAGGCCTACAACCTCGACTTGCTGGTGCACCATGCCAACGTGCAACTGCGCCAACTGGTGCGCCGCTACCGGCTCAAACGCGGCGGCAGCATGCTCGGGCTGTTGGTGATGGACACAGAGATGGGCGATGAACTGCGCTCGGTGCATTCGCTGTCCGGTGGCGAAACCTTCCTGGTGTCGTTGGCACTGGCGTTGGGGCTGGCCTCGATGGCGTCGAGCACCTTGAAGATCGAGTCGCTGTTTATCGACGAAGGCTTTGGCAGCCTTGATCCGGAGTCGTTGCAATTGGCGATGGACGCCCTGGACGGCTTGCAGGCCCAGGGCCGCAAGGTGGCGGTGATCTCCCACGTACAGGAAATGCACGAGCGCATCCCGGTGCAAATCCAGGTCCAGCGCCAGGGCAACGGCCTGAGTACCCTGGAGGTCAAGTGAACGAGGCGCTGCTGTACTCGTTCCGACGCTGCCCGTATGCGATGCGGGCGCGGCTGGCCTTGCGTTACTCAGGCGTTCCTGTGCGAATCATCGAGGTAAGCCTCAAGGCCAAGCCAGCCGAGATGCTGGCGCTGTCGCCCAAGGGTACGGTGCCGGTGTTGAGTGTCGAAGGTCGAGTGATCGAGGAGAGCCTGGAGATCATGCAATGGGCTCTGGCGCAGCACGACCCGGATGACTGGCTGCTGCAAGGTGACCCTGCGGTGCTGGCGTTGATTGCCGAGAATGATCAGGTGTTCAAGCATCACTTGAATCGATACAAGTATGCCGAGCGCTACCCGGAACACCCGATGGAACATTATCGGGCCGAGGGTGAGGTGTTCTTGCAGAAGTTGGAAGGCTTGCTGGCGGAGCGTGAGTACTTGCTCGCCGAACACCTGAGCCTGGCGGATGCGGCACTGGCGCCGTTTGTGCGCCAGTTTGCTCATGTGGATCGGGAGTGGTTTGCGGGGACGCCGTATCAGCGTTTGCAGATTTGGTTGCAGCGGTTTCTGGAGTCGCCGCTGTTTATCGCGGTGATGACAAAACCCTGACGACACCCAACATTGTATTAATGAACAAGCTTCTTTTCACACTTAAAACTCAGACAAAACCCACCCCATACTTTACCCGCACCGATAAAGTATGGAGCAGACTCAACTTTAAATAACCGCCCATCCCACCCTATATTTCCTGCACAATAATATTATCTATAAGAACACGATCGTTTGTTCCGTTTAATAAAAACGAAATTTCAAAACTAATGGAGCTATCAATTTCAAGACGAAAGGTTTTCGAGAAATTACGCCAAGACGCCCCCGTAAAAAAACCCCCAAAAAGGTATTTGCGAGCCACCAAGGCTTGAAATTCAACAGTTGTTATATGATGCTCTGGCCTTAAATCGAAGGAAAATTCATACATCTTGCCCCTCTGCAGGTTCTTATATGACTTAATTAGCAGCCCCCGATATACAAGGTTACTTTTCTTAAGCGGCACAACTCCGCAACGATTTCCATCTATATCTAGGTAATCCCACGTAGCGTTGGAGATATACCACCCATTGGCATTATCAGACTCAAATGTCGTCAGATCATGAAACTTTCTAGCAACTACGTACTCCACCACTGGAAATCTAATGGCATCAGCTTCAGCTTTACTTGGACTGAAAGCCGTTTTTAACTCCACCTGCAGCTTGGTGCCATGTCCCAACCCCTCCAGATAACTACGAGCGATCCCTGGTTCGATCTTTCCTTCAGCGATCCAGGTCGGGTTGACAGCTGCACTGCCCGCACCGTTGTACACCGTCAGCGAATGATCAACGCCATTGTCCGTTTTCCCCTGCAGCCTCAACCAGACGGGGTAAGGCGCAGTGATAAACGGCCAGACACCAATTTGCCCTGTGGCATCGCCGGTAAACGTAGTCAAGTTCAGTACTTGAGTCGCCTCGTTAGCCTGATTGATCTTGAGCACCGTTTTGGCCAACTCAGCCTGGGGTATCGGCGTCACCGTCACCGTCAATACCTTGGACGAAATCACCTTGCCGTTGCGGGCCACTTCGTAATCAAGGGTGACCGTCTTGTTGGTATTACCGACGTTGGCGGCAATCGCGGCCTTGGTAATATCAAACGTGACCTTGCCCGTCGCTACCCCATTCTTGGCCGGGATCACCGGAGAACCCGCTCCGGCCGTGCCCACCATCGTCACCTTGATGCTGTCTGTGGTGTACATCGGTGTGTACTCCACCGACACCGTGCCACCGTTTTGTGCATCCAACGGCGCGAGCGTTACCGACGTACCGGTGCCACTTGCCTGGATCAACTTGGGAACAGGGAATTCTGCCGGGAGTGTATTGACGGTGTACTCCACCACCGGAAAACTGATGGCCTCGGCTTCAACCTTGCTAAGACTGACGGCGGCTTTGAGTTCCATCCTCAATTTTGTGCCATGGCCCAACCCATCAATGTAAGTGCGCAACAGCCGATATTCATAACGGCCTTGGGCAACCCAGTTCGGATTGACATACGAGCTGTTGATACTGAACAGCGTCAGGTCATGAGCAACATTAGCGGCTGTTCTACCAAAAAACTTCAACGAGACCGGATAAGGGGCGGTGATAAACGGCCAGGTGCCGACATGCGCCATCGCGTTGCCGACGAAGCTATCCAGGTCCAGCACCTTTGTCGCGCTATTGGCCTCGTTGAGCCTGATGACCGTCTTGGCCAGCTCCGATTGCGGTATCGGCCTCACGGTCACCGTCAAGGTTGCCGACGTGACCGAGACACCCGCACGGGTTACCACGTATTGGTATTTCACCGTGGTGGCCTGGTCACGAATATTCGCCGCTATCGCCGCCCTGGAAATATCGAACGCCACCTTCTGCAAGGTCTCATTGCCTGGCTTGGCCGGGATATCCGGCGAACCGCCATTGCCGGCGCCTACCATGCTGGCTTTGATCGAGTCGCCGTTGCGCATGCCCACGTAGCTCACCACCAATTGGGTGCCCTGTTGCACCTTAAGGGGTTCCAGGTCGGCGGTGTCGGGGCCGGTGGTTTGCGCTTCAAGCAAGGTCGGCGACGGCAGTTCGCCCACGCCACGGCTGATCAGCACCTCAGTGATCTGTGAGTAACGCGGCATCGCCTCATCAGCGCGTGTCAGCGTATAGAACACCGTCACCGACTCATCCAGGTTGTTCTCCACATAGTATTTTTCGATGTCGTGGGTGGTGGTGGCGCCATTCACGGCCACCTGCACCGGCACTTCGGTGCGGGCGCCCTGGCCAAGCCAGTACATGCGGATCCAGTCGCCGCGCAGTGTTTCGCCAAACGGTGCAAACACGGTGGCATAGGCGCCTACATCATCCGGATTCAACTGGCCGCTGACCGCCTTGTCGACAATCGGCTTGGGCATCGTACGCTTGATCTGACCCACCACGATCTGCAACCGCAGGGACTCCTGCGGGCGGCCGTCGGGCCGGGTGTGGGCATAAAACACGTCGGTCAGGTGGCCGTCAAAACGCAGCAGTTCCTCGCGGTATATCGTAAACAACAAATCCCCACCGGCCGTGGGCGGAATATCGTCGACTTCGCGGCCGATGCGATGCTCGATGGTGTTATCGGCGCTGCTGACCCGGAAGATGACTTCGATATAACCGTCCTTCGGCCAGCTCCCTTGAAGGGGGAAGCGTACGGTCGCGTTGACATCCGGCTCGATATGGCCGCCCAGGTCCTCGTCTATCGTCGGCGCCGGCCACCTGACGACTTGCCCCACGACGTCCAGATAGAGCTTTTCGGAAGGCTGTTGCACCGCGCCATTCTGATACAGGGCATGCACACTCGCGCGGCCTTCGGCAATCGCGCTCACCAGCGCGTTGGGAACCTCAAAGGTATAAAGGCCTGCTCTACTGAGTTCTTCGGTGTGCGTATAAGGGATCGAATTGCCTTCACTGTCCAAACCGGCCCAGATCAGCGTCACGTGGGAATAGGCGCTAGTCTCCTGGGAGGTGACCCAAATGGCCACTTCCACATCCCAACTGCCCAGCTCCGCGAGGTCGATTTTCGTACCGGTGTCTGGAAACTGCAGCCACGGCGCTTCGGGGCGCACTTCATTGAGGTGCACATCAATCAACGACACCGCCGACCAGCGCGCCCGCTCCTCCGGCAGATTGCCGCCCGCGTCCCGCACCTGGTAAGCCACGCGCGTCAGCGGGTTATTGCCCGCGGCGCTGATAGTGGCGTAGTCGACGGTCAAGGTGATATCACGGCCCACTTCGCCGGGCTGGACCCGGTGCTGAACCACTTGCGAGCCCCAGGCCAGAGTGATCAGGTCATAAGCGCGCATGTTTAGCCAGTAGCGAATGATGATCTTGACACCCGCCAGTGCCTGCTCCTGATTGACGCCATGCAGCACAACATCCGGTGGGACCTGATACGCCAGCCCCTGGTGGCCGGGCAGACTGTCTTTGTCTTCGCCACCGGGGCGAGTCAGGCTGACCCGTAACTTGATTTCTTCGGTGAATGACTCATTGCCGCTTCTGCGCCTCAGCATGGCACATACATCGTTGACCAAGTACGGGACGATATGGTGCGCGGGAACAGTCAGCGGGATCAGGTCAAGGTTTTCCTCGCCTTCGCGAATCGGCGTAGAGGCCACGGGAATATTACGATTGCCCCAGAACAGTGAGGCAACACTGCCCGGAGTGACGCCATCTTTGGGGTTGATCAGGTAGACCACCAACGGCACCTCGGTATGCCGCAGGCCGATACCGCCATGCGCCCCTTCGATATCACCATCAATGGCCGGTTCCATCAGCGGAACAACGATGGGCGGCAGGAGGGGGTTAAGTGTTTTGTTCTTGGGCATGGCGAGAATCCTCACGGTCGTGCGCTGTTGGCTTACCACTATCAAACGCCTGAAATCGCGGCGTGCCTACTGTCAGAATTAACAGGTAGTGCAGGATGCCCCTGGCATCGGCACCTGTTAATTCTGACAGTAGCCAATGCCCGGATTCAGGCGTTTGATAGCGCCAACAGCACACTTCGCAGGAACAGGAGAACAGCCATGCCAGCCAAAAAAAACCAGACATCCGTGCCTGCGACCAAGCCAGCAGCGACAGAGGGAAAGACCAAAACCAAAGCCTCTGCCAAACAGAAGGTTCCGGCCCCATCACACACCATCATGACGCTGGAGGAAAAGAAGGCGCCCAAGTACCTCGACCGGCTTTACATTCCCGGCATGAGTGAGAACGTCAAAGGCTACGACGCTGGCGTCCCGAAGTGGTTGTTTGAGTCGGGCATGACGATTCAGGTAGACAAAGGCTGGGCCGCGGCCCCCGGCGATGTCATCACGGTCGGTAAACTACTCGACGACGGCACCGTGTCGGTACTCGCCACCAAGCAGCTCAAACCTGGCGAGGAGCTGAACAACGCCTACTTTTTCGCCGCCGAACAGAAGGACCTTCCCGACGGCCCGTATGCCCTGGTGTATGTGGTCCACTATGCCGGAGGCACGGACTACGACAGGTCTTACCCGCTGCTGACGCTGGTCAAGACCGACCTTCCCGCTGGTGACGACGACGACGGCCCTACAGTACCCGGGCATTCAGGACTGAAATTCAGCGTATCCGAGACGGTCATCGTCCCAGGCAACGCCAGCAAAGGCGTCACTATCACGCTCCAGCCGCCCCCAAACACCAACCCAACCGATGAAGTCGATCTTCACTGGGGATCGGTGATCAAGACGCAAAACATTGCGGGGGCTCTCAAGCCCACAGTGATCCTGGTGACCTATGCGGATTTGCTTGAAGCCGGCGACAGTGATCTTCGGTACGTCTGGCTGGAGGTGCGGGACCTGGTGGGGAATGTCTCGACGCCCGGCTCGGCCAGCGTGGAGGTCTCGGTGAACCTGGGCCAGCACCTGACGGATGGCCCCGTCATTGTCAATGGCGGGCCACCTGGCTATATCGACCTTGAAGTCGTGGGGGAAAACCCCCTGGAGCTGCAGGTTCGCACGCCGTCTAGCGTGGGCGCTGTGGGTGATATTTATGATGTAATGTTCCGCATCTACCCACCTAAAGGTGGCGTCAAAATCATTCACAAATTTGTCGAGATCCGGCGAGGTGGCCAGGTCTATTCAGTGTTCATCGATTACCTGGATGTACGGATGGCCGCTGAAGGCCGGGTGGAGACCAGCTTCGTATTGAGAAAGTCCGGCCCGCCCTACGAGGTGTACTCCAAGAAAACCAGCGCCGAGGTCAGAGGCTCAGTGGTTCGCCTGGAGCCACCGGACCTTGAGGGCTACCCAGACGATCACATCGGTAACGACCCGGCGCATGTCATCGCACGCTGCCCCTACTATGCCTGGCGGCAACCCACCGACGAGATTCTGTGGATCTTTCGACTTGTAAAAGGGTTGAACGAGGTGATCCTCCATACCGAGACACAAGTCGTCGGCCAATCCTGGCCCGTCGGTGCGCCGGTCAAGCAGGTGTTTTACTGGGAACAATTGCGCCAGTTCAAAGGCTACAGCTTCGAGTTCTATTACGTGATCTCAAGCAGCTTCACCCGCGCGCGCGCAATAGACCTGAATGAATCCTTGCGTCGGATATTGACCATCAGCTAGATACGTCAAACCCCAAGGCACTCTCGCGAGTGGCTTGGGGTTTGAGTCGCTCGACAATCAGTTTTGAATCTTGTGATCCAGCGCCGCATAAAAGTTGGCACTCTGTTGCAGGTATTTCTGGGTATAGGCCGTGACATTGGATTTTTTGCCGGTAACTTCCACGCTGGCAGCGGCAGGCAATGCCACCGTGGCGGAAACAGCAGAAGCAGCAATGATCGAGAAGAGATTGAAATTCATGGCGGTAACCCTTGTGTTCGTTTGGTTGGGTGGCCTGGGAAGGCCTTGGAACCCAACTTACGCCCGAGGGTTGAACCTTAGAAATGCTTTGAAACAGTAGCCGTTATCACTGCGATTAATACAAAGGCTCAGGCCCCGCAGTGCGGGGCCTGTGGCTTATTGACGCACCAGGAACTTGAGGTCACTGGGGGCATCAATCGGCAATTTCTGCACGGTTTTACCCAGCAGGCCGGTCTTGGGGTCGCGCTCGACGACGACAATTTCATTGCTTTTCTGGTTGGCGATCAGCAGGAATTTGCCGCTAGGGTCGAGGCTGAACTCACGCGGATGGTCGCCTCGACAGAGCGGCGCTGGATTTCCTTGAGGTGCGCGGTGGCCGGGTCGATGCTGAACACCAGCATCTGATTGGCCGTGCCACGGTTGCTCACGTACAGGAATTTGCCGTCGTTTGACGCATGCAACGCCGCACCGGCTTTGTCGGACACCGGTTGGCCGGCGGCATAGTCGAGCAACTGGGTTTGCGTCAGCTTGCCGTCGTTGTAATCGAACACGGCTACCTGGGCGCTCATCTCAGTGGTCAGCCAGGCGTGCTTGCCGTCCGCGCTGAACAGCAAGTGACGCGGGCCGCTGCCCGGTGGCAACTGCACCGACGCCGGGTCGGCCGCCGTCAGTGGCAGCTCATGATTGGCCTTGGGGTCATAGCGGTAGGCAAACACCTTGTCCGCCCCCAGGTCCTGCACAAATACATACTTGCCGTCCGGCGAAGACACCACCGAATGCACATGATTGGACGCCTGGCGCTCCGGGTTCACACGGCTGGCCGGGTGCCCGCTCAACTGCACCGGTGCCGACAGCTTGCCGCTGGCATCCACCGGCAGGATCGCGAGGCTGCCACCCGGGTCTTCCACCACCGAGTAGTTGGCGACGAACAGGTAGCGCCCATCGGCGGCCAGACTGGAATGGGTCGGCTCATTGCCCAGGCTCTGCACCTGGTTGATCAGGGTCAACTGGTGGTTCTGGGGGTCGATGCTATAGCTGCTGACACGCCCCACCGGGTCTGCCTGGCCGGGGCCGTTTTCATTGACCACAAACAACTGCTTCTGGTCTTTGGAGATCGTCAGCCAGGAAGGGTTGGCGGTTTTCGCCGCCAGCACCGGCTTGCCGCTGAACTGCCCGGTGCTACTGTCGAATCGCAGGCGGTAGATCCCTTCACTGGTGCCGGCCGTATAGCTGCCGACCAACAGTTCATGGATATCGGCCGGTGCGGCCTGCACCGACATCGCACCGACACTGCCTGCCATCAGCAGGGGCCAGAATTTACGCATCATCTGCTTCGTCCTCGTCGTTATTGTTGTCGCCCTGGATGGCGCTCAAGCAGACCAGACGGTGTTCACCGTCGTCGTTGATCAGCAACCAGCTTTGCAAGCTCTCGTCAAAGGTAGCCGCCTCCAACTGTTCTGGACTGAAGGTCCAGCGCTTGAGTTCCCGGCCATCCATGCTTTGGATCTGCAGTTGCTGATCAAGCTCGAAGTCAAAGGCGTGCAGCCCATTGATGATCAGCATATCGCTGGTAGCAAGGACGCGAGTCAGGGTGTCGGCAGTCATGGCAGTCAATCATTTTGGGGAAAGCCGCAATGATAGCCCAGGCTGTAACCTAGAAGTTGAACACTGCGGTGATGCTATCGCAGCATAGGTATCTACAACTTCGGTACGACGCTAAACTTGTGGCGAGGGAGCTTGCTCCCGTGACGGCCTGACAGCCAACGCCCGCCTACCTGACGCCCCCACGATCAAACTGTGGGAGCTGGCTTGCCTGCGATGGCGGCCTCACAGTCGACACCGTAATACCGAGTACATATCCATTCCTGCGGTAACGGATATGTACGCGCTCTGATCCAACATCCCAGTTGGCTGCCAGGCCGTCTTCGCAGGCAAGCCAGCTCCCATACAAGCCCGCTCCCGCCTTTTGGGAGCAGGATCAATGTGCGAACAACGAGTTGCCCTTCTGCCCTGCCAGCTTTTCAGGCTTGATCAGGAATCGCGCCAGCGCCGGCAACAGCCACAGCGCGCCGAACATGTTCCACAGCAGCATGAAGGTCAGCATCAGGCCCATGTCGGCCTGGAACTTGATGGCCGAGAAGATCCAGGTGCACACGCCGATGGCCAGGCACAAGCCGGTGAACAGTACGGCCTTACCGGTGGACTTCAACGTCTGGTAATACGCCTCTTGCAACGGCAAGCCAGCGCGCAGGAAGCTTTCCAGACGGCTGTAGATGTAGATGCCGTAGTCCACGCCAATCCCCACACCCAGGGCTACCACCGGCAAGGTTGCGACCTTGACGCCAATGCCCATGAACGCCATCAGTGCGTTACCCAGTACCGAGGTCAGCACCAGCGGCAGCACGATGCACAGAGTCGCCGCCCAAGAGCGGAAGGTGATCATGCACATGGTCGCCACGCACAGGTACACCAGGATCAGGATGATCAGTTCCGACTCCTTGATCACCTCGTTGGTGGCCGCTTCGATCCCGGCATTACCCGCTGCGAGGATGAATTCCAGGCCGTCCTTGTTGTTTTCCTTGGCGAAGTCCTGCACCGCATGCACCGCGCGGTCGAGGGTTTCGGCCTTGTGGTCATTGAGGAACACCAGCACGGGCGCCAGGGAGCAATTGTTGTTGTACAAGCCGTCGGCACGGGCGATGGAGTTGTTCAGCACATCCGGGTTGCGCGACAGGGTTTCCCATTTCAGGTTGCCTTCGTTCATGCCCTTGATCATTTGCTTGGACACGGTCACCAACGAGATCGCCGACTGCACGCCCTCGGTGTTCTGCATCTTCCACATCAACTGGTCGATGGGCGCCATGGCTTCATAGCGCGAGCAGCCTTCGGCCTTGGTCTTGACCATCACCACCAGCACGTCGGAGCTGGTGGAGTAATTGCTGATGATGAAGTTGTTGTCCTTGTTGTAGCGCGAATCCGGGCGCAGTTCCGGTGCGCCTTGGTCCAGATCGCCAATCTTCAGGTTCTGGCTGTACCAGAGGCCGCCACCAAAGGCGATCAACGCCAGGAACACCGAAACCGGCGCCACTTTCGGGCTGGCAAATTTGGACAACAGGCGCCAGAAGCTATGTTCGCGGTTCGCGTCTTTCTTGCTCTTGGCGATGGCGCGCTTGCTGATGCCCACGTAGGAAATCGCGACCGGCAGCAGGATCAGGTTAGTGAACACGATCACCGCCACGCCGATGGACGCGCCGATAGCCAGTTCGCGGATCACGCCGATGTCGATGATCAGCAGCGTGATGAAGCCCACCGCATCCGCCAGAATGGCGATCATCCCCGGCAGGAACAGTTGCCGGAAGGTGCGCCGCGCGGCGGTCAGCGCGTTGTCTGCCTCGCTGGATTGCAGGGCAATACCGTTGATCTTCTGCACGCCATGGGAAATGCCGATGGCGAAGATCAGGAACGGCACCAGCATTGAATACGGGTCCAGTCCGAAACCGAAGAAGTGCATCAACCCCAGTTGCCAGACCACCGCCACCAATGTCGTGCTCAACACCGCAATGGTGCTGCGCAGGCAGTTGGTGAACCACAGCAGCAGAATCAGGGTGATGACGAACGCAACGCCGAAGAACAGCACCACCATCACCAGGCCATCGATCAGGTCGCCGACCTTTTTGGCAAAGCCGACAATATGAATCTTGACGTTGGGGTTCTGGGTTTCGAACTTGTCGCGGATCTTGTCTTCGAGTTCATGGGAGAACTTGCGGTAGTCCAGGGCCAGCAACTTGCCCTGGTCTTGCGGGTCCGGGTAGGACTCCAACAGCGGGATATCAACGATGCTCGACTTGAAATCATTGGCCACCAGCCGCCCGACCTGGCCGGACTTGAGCACGTTATTGCGCAACTGGTCGAGGCTCTGCGGCGAACCATTGTAGCTCTGCGGGATCACCTCCCCGCCGGCAAACCCTTCTTCGGTCACCTCGGTCCAGCGCACGCTGGGGCTCCACAGCGACTTGAGGCCCGAGCGGTCCACACCGGAGATGTAGAACACCTCGTCGTGGATCTGGCGCAGGGTCTCCATGTACTCCTTGGTGAAGATGTCCCCGTCCTTGGCTTCCACCGAAATACGCACGGTATTGCCCAGGTTGGCCAAATCGTTGCGGTGCTCCATCATTTTTTCGATGAAGGGGTGCTTGAGCGGGATCATCTTTTCAAAGCTGGTGGACGGGCGAATCAAGGTCGCCTGCCAGAACAGGAAGAGGCTCACCAGCAGGCAGATGACGATCACCGCCGGGCGATTGTTGAAGATCAGACGCTCAAGAAAGGTCGCTTTATCGTTGTGATGACTGCTCATTGAATCCCCGCCTTCTTATTATTGTGAGAGCTCTGCGCCGGCCGATGTGGCAACCCGCACGCCACCCTGCCCCGCGAGGATCAAATTGCCATTGCCGGCCGCCGTGACCGCCGAGAGTGAAATACGGTCCGGGCGATTGAACACACTGAAGGTCTGGCCGTCGTCATGACTGACCACCACGCTGCCGCCGTTGCCGACCACAACAATGGAACCGTCCTCCAGCAAGGTCGCCCCCGACAGGCCAAACTCCAACGCGCCACGCGCTGCGTTCAATTGGACCTGTTCCCAAGTGCTGCCGAAATCGGTGGAGCGGTAGAGGTTGCCGCGCAACCCATACGCCAGCAGGGTTTGCGGCTGTGCGGTGCTGATCACGCCAAACAGCGAACCCTCGTAGGGGCCTTCGAGTTTTTCCCAGGTCTGGCCGTCGTCGCTGGAGCGAAACATGCTGCCTTGCTCACCGACGATAAACAGGCCGGCGCCCTTGACCTGGGCGATGGCGTTGAGGTGGTACTGGTCTTCGTTGTCGAGACGCTCGCTCACATCGTTCCAGGTTTTGCCGGCGTCGGTGGTCTCGATCAACGCACCGTAGGCGCCCACGGCCAGGCCGTGGTTGGCGTCGTTGAACCACACATCGAGCAACGGCGCTTCGCGTTTGAGGTCTTGATATTGCTGGGTCCACGTGGCGCCGCCATCGGTACTGGCAAGAATCTGCGCATCGTGGCCGACGGCCCAACCGTGCTGATCATCAACGAAAAACACCGCCGTGAGCAGTTGCCGGGTGGGTACTTTGGCTTGGGCCCAGGTGTTGCCCTGGTCATCGGAATAAAGGATATGCCCCCGATCACCGACCGCCACCAGGCGCTTGCCCGCGTGAACCACGTCGATCATCAAGCCTTTGGCGGCCTTGGGGGATTCAATTGCAAAGACTGCGGCGGCGGAGGTATCGCTGGCGGCCAGAACCGGCAGCGACAATACGCTGCCAGCAAGCAGCGAGAGCGCTGTGGCCAGCAACGCAACCCTGCGTGCGGCGCGTGGGCGGCAAACAACCCAACCCATGACAGGCTCACTCATAGACCTTTCTCCCATTTATTATTGTTAGGTCGTCTTCTCTGCCAGGACCTTGAAACCTGCAATCTAGAGCGCCTGGAGGAAGCAGGAGCCATCCTATCGGGCTTTGGAATCGTCTGACAATCGGCGCTACGTTATCTTTTGTTAACTGGCGGCGTTTGACCATGTGCTGAATATAGCTGCATCAGCTGAAATGATGAGCTGACTGCGATCAAGGTAAATGAATTTTTATTCCATCTATTGAATTTAATGAATTTTTATTCCATTAATAGCCTTCCCTGAAAACAATAATCCAAAGGACCACGACGATGCGTGAACTCGGAATCGGCTTGATCGGCACAGGCTTCATGGGCCGCGCCCACGCGCTGGCGTTCAACAACGCTCGGGCGGTATTTGAACTGCCTGTGCAGCTCAAGCTGGCCGCCCTGGCCGATGCCGACACTGAACGCGCCCAGCGTTGCGCCAGCGCCTGGGGGTTTGCTCAGGCCCATGGTGACTGGCAAGCGCTGGTCAACGACCCCAAGGTCGACGTCGTGGCCATCACCACCCCCAACCATTTGCATTACCCCATGGCCATGGCCGCGATTGCGGCGGGCAAAGCCGTGTATTGCGAGAAACCCCTGGCCGTGAGCCTCGAACAAGCCGACGCCATGCGCCGCGCCGCCCATACCGCCGGGGTGGTGACGCGTGTCGGCTATAACTACCAGCACAACCCCATGATCGTGCTGGCCCGGCAGATGATTGCCCAGGGCGAATTGGGCCAGATCATCAGTTTCCAAGGTGAGTTCAGCGAAGACTTCATGGCGGACCCGGCCTCCCCTTGGTCGTGGCGCTGCGAAGTGGAGCATGCTGGCGGCGCCCTGGCTGACCTGGGCAGCCATTTGCTGTCAATGGCCCGCTACCTGGTGGGCGACGTGACCCATGTCTGTGCCGATACCCAGACCGTACACAGCCAACGCCCCGCCACTGCCGGCAGCCCAACCTCAAAAGCCATCGCCGTGGATGACCAGGTGCACGCCCTGCTGCGCTTCGCCAACGGTGCACGCGGCACGGTGAGCAGCAGCTGGCTCAAGCACGGTTACAAAAACCACCTGTGCTTTGAGATAAGCGGGACCAAAGGCACCTTGGCGTTTGACCAGGAACGCTTAAATGAACTGCGCCTGCACCGCGTCGGCCAAGACGGCTTTCAACGCGTGTTGGCAGGCCCTGCGCTGCCCGGCTATGCGGCATTCAGCCCGGCGGCGGGGCATCAGTTGGGCTACAACGAGTTGAAGACGCTGGAGGTGCAGGAGTTGATCATGGCGCTGGCCGGCCAAGGGGCCCAGGGCACGGACTTTGAAGCGGCGTGGGAGGTGGAGCGATTGGCGACGGCGATTCGAGTGGCCGCCCTTGAGGAACGCTGGGTGAAAGTGGGCACGGTTTAAAAAGTGGGAGCGGGCTTGCTCGCGAATACGCTGTGTCAGTCGGCACCCTCAGTGCCTGAACCGCCGCTTTCGCGAGCAAGCCCGCTCCCACATTTGGTCATCTGAACCATTCAATCAGCGCAAGGCCCGACGCAGCACTTTGCCCACCGTGGTCTTGGGCAATTCCGTGGTGCGAAACTCCACATACTTTGGCAGCTTGTACCCCGTCAGGTACTCCCGGCAGTGCGCAAGAATCTGCTCCTGGGTCAGGGTCGGGTCCTTGCGCACGACGATGATCTTGACCTTCTCCCCGGTCACTGGGTCTTCGACCCCAATGGCCGCCACTTCAGCAACCCCAGGGTGCATGGCCACCACGTCCTCGATTTCATTGGGGTACACGTTGAAGCCCGAGACCAGGATCATGTCCTTCTTGCGGTCCACCAGGCGGATATACCCGCGTGCGTCCATCACGCCGATGTCCCCGGTGGACAGCCAGCCCTCGGCATCCAGCACCTCGGCGGTTTCCTTCGGCCGTTGCCAGTAGCCCTGCATCACTTGCGGGCCACGTACTTGCAACTCGCCCTGCTCGCCGATATCCGCCAGTTCGCCGTCTTCGCGTACGAAGCGCACCCAGGTAGAGGGCAATGGCACGCCAATGCTGCCGGTGAATTCCATCTCGCGCATGCGGGAAATATCAATAGGGCTGATGCTCACCACGGGCGAACATTCGGTCAGCCCGTAGCCTTCGATGATCGGCAGCCCGGTCACCTCCTTCCAGCGCTTGGCCACGGCGGTGTGGGTGGCCATGCCGCCAGCAATCACCAGGCGCAAATCGGAAAAGTCCCGCGCACAGAACTCCTTGTTCTCCAGCAACCCATTGAACAGCGTGTTCACCCCGGCAATGCCATTGAAGCGTTCCTTGCGCAGGATCATTTGCACGCGCTTCACGTCCCGAGGGTTGGCGATGAGGATATTGCGCCCGCCCAGACACATGAACATCAGGCAGTTCACCGTCAGTGAGAAGATGTGGTACAGCGGCAACAAGGTCACGTTGGTTTCCTGCTTGTGCTGGTCCAACTGGTCACCGACCCAGGCCTTGGCTTGCAGCAGGTTGGCGATGATATTGCGATGGCTGAGCATCACGCCCTTGGCATCGCCGGTGGTGCCGCCGGTGTATTGCAGGAAGGCCAGTTCATCGCGATGCAGGCTGACCGGTAAATGGTGCATGGCCCTGCCCTGTTTGAGCACCTGGTTGAAACGCAGCGAACCGGGCAGCCTGAAGGCCGGTACCTGTTTCTGCACGCTGCGCAGGATGAAGTTCATTGCCGCGCCCTTGAAGGTGCCCAGCAAGTCGCCAATGGCCGCGACCACCACTCGCTTGACGCTGCTGCCCACCATGGCTTTTTCCAGGGTATGCGCGAAATTTTCGAAGATCACCACGGTTTCGGCGCCACTGTCCTTGAGCAGGTGCTTGAGTTCGTGGGCGGTATACAACGGGTTGACGTTGACCACTACCGCCCCGGCCAGGATCGTGCCCAGCAGGCAGATCGGATACTGCAAGCAGTTGGGCATCATCAGGGCCACGCGGTCGCCCTTCTTCACGCCCTGGTCCTGCAGCCAGGCGGCAAAGGCAATGCCCTGGGTGCGCCAATCGGCATAGGTCATTTCGGTGCCGATGCTGACGTAGGCCACCCGCTCACGGAATTTTTCCAGGTGCTCCAGGAACACTTCGCGCAACGACGGGTAGTCCTCGATCCCAGCCTCTATATCCGCCGGCACGCCGGGCAGGTATGTGTTCAACCAGATGCGTTCGGTTTGTTCCAGGCTGATAGCGTTCATCGCAGTGTCCTTATTGTTGTTTTTGATAGGGCTACTTTTCGACGATGGCGGTGATTCCCAACCCACCCGCCGCGCAGATCGAAATCAGGCCGCGACCGCCACCGCGTTCATGGATGGCCTTGGCCAGCGCCGCCAGTTGCCGGCCACCGGTGGCCGCAAAGGGATGGCCGCAGCCCAGTGAGCCGCCGTTGACGTTCATTTTGGCCCGGTCAATGGTGCCCAGGGGGGCGTCAAGCCCGAGTCGCTCGCGGCAATACTGCGGGTCTTCCCACGCCTTGAGCGTGCACAACACCTGGGCGGCGAACGCTTCGTGGACCTCGAAGAAATCGAAGTCGGCAAAACTCAAGCCTTCACGCGCAAGCATGCGTGGCACGGCGTAAGCCGGCGCCATCAGCAGGCCCTCGGTGCCGTCGACAAAATTTACCGCAGCCGTTTCGCCGGTGCGCAAGTAGGCCAACACCGGCCAGCCATTGGCGGCGGCCCATTCTTCACTGGCCAGCAGCACCACCGAGGCGCCATCTGTCAGGGGCGTGGAGTTGCCAGCGGTGAGCGTGCCGTTCTGGCGGTCGAAGGCCGGCGACAAGCCGGCGAGCTTTTCCAGGCTGATATCGGCACGCAGGTTGTTGTCACGGGCCAAGCCGCGATGGGGGCTGATCAGGTCGTCGAAGAAGCCGCGTTTATAAGCCGCATCCAGGCGCTGGTGGCTGGTGAGGGTCAGCTCGTCCTGGGCCAGGCGCTTGATCTGCCAGCGCTTGGCCATTTCTTCGCAGTGCTCGCCCATGGACAGGCCGGTGCGCGGCTCGCCATTGCGCGGCAGCAACGGTTTAAACAGCATCGATGGGCGTACTTTCATCAAGGCCTTGAGCTTGCCGCCCAGGCTTTTGGCGCGATTGGCCGCAAGCAAGGTATGGCGCAAGGATTCGTTGATGCCAATGGGCGCGTCGGAGGTGGTGTCGGCACCACCGGCAACGCCCACTTCGATCTGGCCGAGGGCGATTTTATTGGCCACCAGCAGCGCGGCTTCAAGCCCTGTGCCACAGGCTTGTTGCACATCATAGGCAGGGGTTTGCGCAGACAACGTGGTGGACAACAGCGCCTCGCGGGCCAGGTTGAAATCCCGCGAATGCTTGATCACCGCTCCGGCGGCAAACTCACCCAGGCGTTGGCCGTGCAGGTTGTAGCGCTCCACCAATCCTTGCAGGGCGGCGACCAGCAGGTCCTGGTTACTGTCGTGGGCATACACCGTGTTGGAGCGCGCAAATGGAATACGGTTGCCGCCGATAATCGCCACGCGGCGGGTCGGGGCTGGGGTAAAACTGTAGTCACTCATTGCTGGCTCTCTTTCCAAATGAATAGCCCGCGCATATGGGGCTTGTCCCCGGCGAAATTGCGCACTTCGAACTCGCGTCGTGGCCCGCTCACGGGGTGGCCCCACAGAGCGACCTGGCCGGGCAGGAAGATCGGCAATTTGAAGTCGCAATGGGCCTCGGCCTGGTCCAGGCCACCGGGCGGTTGTTGCGCTGCCAATGCGCGGCCCAGGGTCCACATGCCATGGGCGATGGCGCGACGAAAGCCGAACAGCCTGGCACCGATGACCGACGTGTGAATGGGATTGAAATCCCCCGAGACCTTGGCAAAGCGTCGCCCCAGGTCGGCGGGCAGTACCCAGCGCTGGGTGCGTAACAGACCGTCTTCCTGCAGTGGCAGAGGGTCATTCCAGGGTTCGCCCACCGGATTGCTGACGTCACGGCGCAAATACAGACTGTCGCTTTCCCACACCAGGGTTTCCTGGCTGTAGGCACGGGTGGCGATACTCAAGGCCTGCCCTTTCGGATGGGCCACCCAGCGCTCGCAATACACCTCCAGGCGCAGCGCCTGGCCCTCGTGCAAGCGTTGGTGCTGACGAATGCGATTGGCCAGGTGCACCATGCCACTGGCCGGGTACGGGAAGCTTGGCCGGGTCAGCAGCATGAGGTGCAGGGGGAACGCCAGCACATGGGGATAGGACAATGGCACGCCCTGTTCGCGACGAAAGCCACACGCCCGTGCGTAAGCGGCGATACCGGCCGGCGAAAGCTCCACCGCGCTGCGCACCAGGCGCGCTGTGGGCAATGGCGGCGCACCGTCTAACTTGGGTTTGCGCAAGGCGCGCAGGCCGTCGAGCAACAACTGCGTGCGCGACGGCGGTGGGTCGATAATCTGCGTCACGTAGTCCATCGGTCAGGCTCCCAACAGGCTTTGGCCGCACACCCGCACCACCTGGCCATTGACGCCGCCCGACGCCGGATGCGCCAGCCAGGCAATGGTCTCGGCCACGTCGATGGGTTGCCCGCCCTGGGACAACGAATTCATGCGCCGCCCCGCTTCGCGGATCATCAGCGGGATCTTCGCGGTCATCTGGGTCTCGATAAAGCCGGGCGCCACTGCATTCACGGTGACCTGCCGGGCTGCCGCGCGCGGTGCCAGGCCCTGTACCAGGCCGATCACACCGGCCTTGGACGTGGCGTAGTTGCTCTGCCCCAGGTTGCCGGCGATACCGGAAATCGACGACACGCACACAATGCGCCCACTAGGGTTCAAACCCTGACTGTCGAGCAAGGCCTCACTGAGCTGCCACGGCGCTTCGAGATTGACCGCCAGCACACTGCGCCAGGCGCCCTCGGTCATTTTGGCGATGGTCTTGTCGCGGGTGATCCCGGCGTTGTGCACCACCACATCAAAGGCGCCATATTGGCTGACGTGGGTTTGCAACAGTGCGGCGGTGTCGGCGGCGGTAATATCCAGAGGCAACGCCGAACCGCCCACGCTGGTCGCCGCCTGCTGCAAGGCTTCCTGGGCCTGAGGCACGTCCACACACACCACATGGGCACCGTCCCGCGCCAGCACCTGGGCAATCGCCAGGCCGATGCCACGGGAGGCGCCGGTGACCAGGGCGCGTTTGCCGGCAAAGGGTTTGTCCCAGTTGATGGCGGCATGGCCATCGACCGGTTTTTCCAGGCGCACCACCTGCCCCGAGACATAGGCGGAACGGCGCGACAGGAAAAACCCCAGGCTGCTGTCCAGCGCGTCTTCCGCGCCCGGCGCCACGTACAGCAGTTGCACGGTGATCGCGCGGCGCAGCTCCTTGGCCAGCGAACGCACCAAGCCTTCAAGGGCGCGTTGGGCGATGGCCTGGGGCAAGTCGTCGCAATGTTCGGGTGCCGTGCCGAGTACCACCACCCGGCCATGCTGGCCGAGGCGCTTGGCATTGCTGTGAAAGAACAGGTAAAGCTCATCCAACTGTTGCAGGTCGGTCACGCCGCTGGCGTCGAACACCGCGCCTTGCACCTTGACCGTGGACGGTGCCTTGAGCGTCGCCGGGCTCGCGGCGACGGTGTCGGTGGCGCTGAACACGCGCTGCACCGAGGCCACCAGGCGCCCTGCCCCGGCGATGATCACAGGATTAGCCAGGCCGGCCTGGCCGCTGCGATGCCGTTGCAGGGGCAAGGGTTGCGGCAAGCCGACCGCCTGGGCCAGACGCCGGCCCCAGGGGGAATTGACGAACGAAAGGTAGCTGTCACTCATGGTAAGCACTCACTCACACCACATACTTGCCTTGTAAACCCGATCGAATGTGGGAGCTGGCTTGCCTGCGATGCCCGCGATTCGGTGTGTCAGTCAAACCGAGGTGATGCCATCGCAGGCAAGCCAGCTCCCACAGGTGGACCGGGTTTTCTCTTAATTGACCGGGACGCTGCGCCGTTTGGCCACCGGCTCGAGCGCCTGCTTACGCTGCTGCAGAGCCTCCAGCAAACCAAAGTCCTGGGGAAAGTCGTCCACCTGGATACCGTGGTCGGCGTATTCCACATAGCGCGCCAGCAAGGCGTCTTCGTCGTCGCTGATCAAATCCAGCGCCCGCGCCTTCACGCGCCAATCGGTGAAGGCCGTGGCAGAAATCGGCAGCGGGCCGAGCAGACCTTGCTTGATGGCGGGCTTTAGCCGCGCCTCGATCAGCTCCACTTGGGGCAGCAAACGGAAACCCAATTCGCCGTAGGCCAGCTTGTCGACTTCCGGACGTGGGATGTAGGAGTTGGCCAGCAAACGGTCGCGGGTCTCGCCAGGGGTCTGCACCACCTCCGCCACCTGCGCCAACAGGCGGTCCGACGGTTTGCGCAGCGGGATGCCAAACGGAAAGCTCAAGGCGCGCACTACTGCTGCTGCGGGTTTTGAAGGGTAGTTGTCGAGCACTTCGGCCAAGGCCTCGTGGGCGCGCAACAAGGCGTCCTGGGCCGCCCAGTGCACCAGCGGCAAGTCCGCCTGGGGCCTGCCGTCATCCTCGAAGCGCTTGAGCACGCAAGACAGGATGTACAGCTGCGACAAAATATCCCCCAGGCGCCCGGTAATACTTTCCTTGCGCTTGAGGGCACCGCCCAGCACGCCCATGGAAACATCCGAGATAAGCGCCAGCACCACCGACAGCCGATTGGCCTGGCGATAGTAGGCAGCCAGCGCCGGGTCGGTCTTGGCCGGGGCCGCAATCAGGCGCCCGCCGGTCAGGGCATGCACCGCTGCGCGTACGGTGTTGGCCACGACAAAACTCACATGGCCAAACATTGCGCTGTCGAAGTCTTCCAGGGCCTTGCGCCGGTCGGGGTTGTGCGCCGCCTCCATCTCGCGGAACACGTAGGGATGGCAACGAATCAAGCCCTGGCCAAAGATGATCAGACAGCGGGTCATGATGTTCGCGCCCTCCACCGTAATGGCGATGGGACTTTGCTGGTAGGCACGGGCGAGGAAGTTATTGGGGCCCATGCAGATGCCTTTGCCGGCGACGATGTCCATGCCGTCGTTGACGATGATGCGCGCCCGCTCTGTGACGTGGTACTTGGCAATGGCCGAGATCACCGACGGTTTCTCACCGGCGTCCAGGGACGCCACCGACACCTTGCGCACCGCATCACAGGCATACAGATGCCCGGCCATGCGCGCCAGCGGCGCCTGTACACCTTCGAACTTGCCGATGGGCAGGCCGAATTGCTTGCGCATCGCCGCATAGGCTGTGGTACCGCGCACCGCCACTTTACCCAGGCCGACGTTGGCCGAAGGCAGGGAAATTGCCCGACCTGCCGCCAGGCACTCCATCAACATGCGCCAGCCGTTGCCGATTTGTTCGCGGCCACCGATCACCCACTCCAAGGGAATGAACACATCCTTGCCGGTGGTAGGACCATTCTGGAATACCGCATTCAACGGCCAGTGACGCCGGCCGCTGTTCACCCCTGGATGGGAGGTGGGGATCAACGCACAGGTAATGCCCAGGGAACCTGGCGCGCCAAGCAAGCCCTGCGGGTCTTCGGCGCGGAACGCCAGGCCCAGCACCGTGGCAATCGGGCCGAGGGTGATGTAGCGCTTGTCCCAGGTCACTTTGAAACCCAGTACTTCCTCGCCCTCATGCATGCCTTTGCAGACAATGCCCAGGTCGGGGATCGCGCCTGCATCGGAGCCGGCATACGGGCTGGTCAGGGCGAAACACGGAATGTCGTCACCGCGTGCCAGGCGCGGCAGGTAGTAGTTGCGCTGGGCGTCGGTGCCGTAATGCAGCAGCAACTCGGCCGGGCCCAGGGAGTTGGGGACCATCACCGAAATCGCTGCCGCCGAGCAGCGTGTCGACAGTTTCATCACCACCTGGGAATGGGCGTAGTGGGAGAAGCCTTTGCCGCCGTACTGCTTGGGAATGATCATGCCGAGGAACCCGGCATCCTTGGTGTACTGCCAGCCCTCGGGGGACATGTCCTGCCAGACTTGCGTGGTTTCCCAGTCGTTGGCGATGTCGCACAGGGTTTCGACTTCGTTGTCGAGGAAGGCTTGCTCCTCCGCGCTCAGGCTGGCCGGCGCGGCTTGCAGCAGACGCTGCCAGTCGGGCTTGCCGCTGAACAGCTCGGCATCCCACCACACGGTGCCGGACTCGATGGCCGCACGCTCGGTATCGGACATCGCCGGCATGATCGTGCGAAACAGGCCCAGAGCCTTGGTGGTCAACAGTTTGCGGCGCAGGGGTTTGATCGCCAGCACCAAGGCGGGCAGCACCACCAGCACTGCCGCCACGGCAATGCTCGGCACGGCCACTGCGTTGGACAGGTAACCCACCACCAACCAGACCAGGCCAGCGCCCAGCCACAAAGTAGCGGCGGCTTGTCGATACGCCAGGGCAATCGCGGCGGCGAGACCCACCAATAACCAGATAAGCATGGGGATACCTCTACTTGATTCAGGGTGTGGCAAACGCATGAGCAGCTCGACATGAACTGCGGCTAAAAATCACACTACAAACTTCAAAGCGTAAATTCAAATTTTGTTTTGAAATTTTTATTTAATCGCTGGGCGAAAAAATAGCGGCTGAACAGGCCCGCCTCGGTCGTCATGATTGGATAGGATCAATCAGGGTCGCCTATGCGACCCCGCTTCCAGCCTTCAAGCCAACTTGCGCTCGCACTGGATCAGAACGCGTAAGTCGCTGAGAGACTGACTACTTCGCCTTTGGCATCGGCTTTTCCATCGAGCGTGGCCCCACCCAGGCGATCCTGGTTGTGGGTTCTGAGCTTGGCTTTCTCAACGAATTGCCGCGAGTAGGCACCGTCGATACTCAAACCTGGAATAGCGCGAATGTTGTAGCCAAACCCCAGGGAGGCGAAAATCCGGTCACCGTCTGGGATACGTGGGTCACGTGTGGAATTGCGCGTGGGCGTCTGGTCGGTTGCGACACCCGCACGGAAGGTAAAGTCGTCGGTGAATTTGTAGTCACCGCCGAGCGACACCATCCAGGCGTCCTTGTAGTTGTAGGGAATCGACACGATCTGCGTCCCCTCTGACTTCAATGTCAACGCCTTGAACGAGGACCATTGGGTCCAGGTGACGCTGGCGCCCAGCGTGAGGCGATCGTTGAACTGATGGACCCAGTCGATGGAAGCGTTGGCTGGCACATCCAGTTGCGTTGACGCCTTGGCACCATTGACGTTGAGGTCCAGCCCCGGGTATGCCAAGGCTGGCAGGCCACCTTCGATAAGTGACTTGTTGGCCTCGTCAGCATAAATGCTGTACTTGCCTTCCAGTTTGTTCTTGATCTTCGCGTGATAATTCAAGCCCAGGGTATCGAATTCGGTGGGTTTCCAGACCACGCCCGCAAACCAGCCGACCGAGGTGTTATCCACCTTGACCCGCATCAGCGATGAGCCCACTCCCGAGGGGAACGGTATGCCGATTTCAGGTGACAACGCTGCTGCGGAATACAAGTCGAGATTCTGGCTTACAAAGCCTTTGGTGTGCTGGACAATCGCGCCGGCCCCCACCGAAAACTCATCATTGACCTTGAACGACAAGGAGCCTGTCACCCCTACCGTTTCAATGCGCGTATCGACGGCAAAGTCGCGACCGATCCAGTCGTCATCCCAGGTCGTGCGTGCGCCCATCGGCACCACTTGGCTGAGCCCGAACGCAAAACGGTCGTTGATCGGTATCACCATGAAGCCGGTGGGTAGCCAAGCGGTGAAGCCGCCTTGCCCGCCATCGCCGGTGCGCGGCGTGGAACTTAAGTCCGTTGGGTCGACGGACACAGGCGCGTTGCCTGCGTAATCCTTCGCCGTGCCCTTGTATTTGACATTGATACGAGCGTAATCGACGGTAAATTGGGAGATCGTGTGATCAATGAATGCCATGCCGGCCGGGTTGTTGTAAGCCGCGGAGGGGTCATTCTGGAACAGTGAGCCACCGCCGAAGGCACGCCCCCATCCTGGAGCACCAAAGGTCGGCGTCGAAAAACCGCCGGCGTGTGCGTGTCCCGTTGCCGTGATCAGGCCGCCAAGAATCGCCAGGCTCAATAACGTGCGTGCCTGCTGTTTCTTATTATTCATGCTCCACTCCTTATTGTTTTTATCCTCCAGGATCGGTTTTCCCGACCTGGGTTCCCGCAGCCAGTGCCTCTTGCGAGGCACTGGTGTTTTCAACGTGTGATCATCACGTCATCCACTCACGGCACTTACGGGGTCACGGTAAAGGCCGGGCTTGGGGTGGCGGTTAGAGCGGTAATTTTGCAGGAGCCAACCGTTTGGGCGCTGGGTACAGTCAGGGTATTGGTGGAGTTTTTGAAGCCGACATTGATGGTCACTGGCGAGGTGGAGCAGTTGTTGAGAATTTTGAAGTTCACACCTGAAACCGTACCGTTGAAGGCATCAGGACCGCCACTTGCCACGTTCAATGTCCATGGCAAGCCCAGCAACTGAGGGACACTACAGAGCGCGTTGGAACCGCTGACCTGCGCGCCGGTAATCGAGGCACTCGCCCCGTTGGCGGCGACCGAGCCAGTAAATACGATGTTGCACGTCACCGGCAGGTTCAACGAAGCGGGCGACGTTACCGTGATGGACCCCGCAGTGGTGAATCCCTGGCCGGCAGGCGCAATAGTTGCCGCATTGGCCATTGAAACAGCGCCAAAGCACAGAGCAAACGAAGTTGCACAAACGAGGGTTTTCAAGCTTTTCATTGGGCGGTTGCAGAAGCTGAGTGCAACACGGTTATTGATTTGAAGCTGGAGCATGATGCCGCATAGCCATGGCTTCCTGCATCACCTCGCCCATGACTTCGATCGGGCACTTGAAATCGAAGCGTTT
>NZ_JAENSV010000056.1:0-30595 GCF_016613265.1 Pseudomonas sp. MF6751 | reverse complement strand
CGCTTGGGTGAAAGGAGGAGGGGCGAAATCTCCCACGGTCTGTACTGCGTCAACAGTCAGAATCGGGCTTTGTCCCTTCTCCTCCCTTCAAGTCCTAGCATACAAGCGGGCTTGCTCGCGAAGGCGGTATGGCAGGTAACCGAGATATCTACTCATTCCAACCCAATTAAATGGTCGACCCGAAGAGCGCCATCGCAGGCAAGCCAGCTCCCACATTGATTACAGGTGCCCTCGTCACAGTTGATAACTGAAGCTCAGCGTATACCGAGGCCTGCGATTGAAGCTGTCCAGGGCGATATCCGACATTGGCTTGGCCGCTTCCAGCGCGATGTTGTAGTACTTGTTGTCGCCAAAGCGTAAACCTACCGCCGCCGACGACATGTCGTTGGCCTTGACAGGCAGGTCGTTGAACCAGGATTTGGCGCGATCGACCACTACGTAGGGTTGCAGGATTTTCACCCAGTTGCCGGCGCGGTTGAAGCTGTAGTTGACCTCGTACGCCACCCCCCAGCCCTTGTCGCCCGAGCCTTGGTCGTCCGGGTAGCCGCGGCCGAAATTTTGCCCCCCGAAGGTGGCGCGTTCGCTGTCGGGCAGGGTGTTGTTGCTCCAGTACAGCGCGCCGGAAAGTACGCCTTGCCAGTTGTCGAAGAACTTGTCGCTTTGCACGCCGGAGAGGCGCAGGCGGAAGAAGTCGAGGTCGGGTTTAGCCACGTCCAGGTCACTGCGGGCCTTGGCGCCCAGGCCATCGATGCCCTGGTACAGGCCACCGCTGATGATGCGTAGGCGTCGCGCGTCGGCTTTGCGCCAATCACCTTCGAAGGCCAAGGCGCGCAGGTTGGATTCGATGTCGAAACGCAGCGGGTAACCCACCAGTTTATAGCGCGTAGTCTGGTCGACCGCGTACAGGCGTGTGCCCAGGGTGAAGGACTCGGTCGGGGAGGCAATGAATGGGTGGCTCAGGCCAATGGAATAGCGGTCGATGGACTGGTGCGGCTTGAGTTCGAAACCGCCGTCCAGTTGCACGCTGCTGCTGGGGTCGGCGCGATAGCGCTCGGCGGCGAGCGCCAGTTGGGTGCCTTCGGCATTGATGAATTGGTTGTAGTCCACGCGGTAGTAATGCTCTTTGTCCTCGCCGGGTGGGAACAGGCCGCTGACGCTGAGCTGCTCGCCCATGGACGTCTGGGAATTGCTGGTTGCGCTCAGCAACGCTTGCGTGCCGCCACGGCTTTTCTGCACCAGGCTCATGCTGGTGGTGAAAGGTTTGCGGCTGGCCTGGATCTGCATGTGCGTGGCGCCATCGGTGGTGCCTGGCGGCGGTACTTGCGCTTGTACGCTGAGGCCGGGGATGCGGCTCATCAGCGTGGTATAGCGCTCGAACGTCTTGCGAGTCAGTGGGCGTTCGGCCAGGAGCTTTTGCGCGAGTTTATCGACGTAGGCCGACACCGAACCAATGTCGCCGGTTTGTTGATAGTCCTTGATGTAGCCTTCCACCAGTACCACGCGGACCAGGCCATTTTCGAATTTCTGTTGCGGCAGGAAGGCGTAGGACAGCAGGTAGCCATCCTCCTGATAACGGCGGGTGATGCCACGGGTCGCTTCAATCAGTTGCGCAAGGTTGGTTTCACGTCCAATCAACGGCGCATACACCTGTGCCGTCTCGGCGAGCGGGTAGACCGTTCCGCCTTCGATCTGCAACTTTCGAATAGTGACCTTGGTGTCCATCAACAGCGGCTGGCCCGCAGTCGGCGGCGCCTCGGGTACTTGGGTTTTCGACGTGGGTGGTCGGTAGGCGTCAGCGGGCAGGTTGGGCACCGGCAGGGTGCGGACAGTGTCGTTGCTGTTAAGAAAGCTGGGAAGGGTCTCGGCCTGGGCGTAAGCACTGAGGGTGAGCAATAACAACGGGGTCAACACGCGCATAGGACACTCCATGGTCAACTGCAGCAGCGCTTCGGGCCCGCCGGGTTCTGGGACTCGGTTCGGGAGGGCGGCGACTGATCACAGGTGTCGCTGCCCATAAAAAAGACGAGAGACTTATTAAAGGTCTCTCGTCTCAACCAAGCGTAGGCGCTGTAGGGGAGGCCGTCTAATCGGCCAGGTGCATTTCTATTTGCCGGTCAGGCCATTCAACAAACCGCCCAGACCGCCTGTGGCCGTAGTGCCGCCCGTGGTTGTGGCAGTGCCGGTTGCTGTGGCGGTGGTGCCGATATTCAGGCCACCGAGCAAACCACCGCTGGTGCCGCCAGTGGTGCCGCCGGTTACCAGGCCACCCACCGAGGCGACGGTGCCGCCGACCGCTGTGACGGTGGTGCCCACCGCGTTGGTGATCGGGTTGGCATTGGCTGCGGTCAGGTTAGTGCCCAAGCTGCTGACTGCGCCGCCGACTTGAGTCACCAGGCCATTGACCGGCGCGCCCACACCGGTAGTGGTGCCGATGGTTTGCGTCAGGTTGGTGACGCCGCTGGTCACAGGGTTGAGCGCGGCGCCGACATTGGCGGCCACGGTGGCGACCGGTGCGGTAGCAGCGGTGTTTGCTACACCTGTGCCACCCAGCACAGTGCCCAGCGAGGCAACGGTGCCGCCGACTGCACCACCGGTCACACCCGCTGCACTGACGGTGCCGTTGGTGTTGCCCACGTTCAGGCCGGTACCCACGTTAGCGACCAGGCCACCCACCAGTTCTGGAATGCCGGTAGCCGAGGTGCCACCGGTTGGGGCGACATAACCACCTGATTTATCCAGTGTGCCACCGACGCCGGTGAGCACGGTGCCGACAACGCCGGTGACCGGGTTGCCCGTGCCGCCCGTGCTGGCGACTTGAGTCCCCAAGCTGGTGACGGTCGAGCCGACCTTATCCAGTACGCCATTGAGTGGAGTGCCCAAGCCGGTTGCGTTACCCAGGTTGCCGGTGGTGTTTTCCACCAGCGACACCACAGGCACCACGACTTTGCTGCCCAAGGTGTTGGTCAACGAACCCAGCGGGCCGGTGGTGCTGGCCGTACTGAGGGTATCGCCGAGCATGGTGACGGTGGTGCCGACTTTATCCACGACGCCACCTACCGCAGTGCCCACTCCGCCTGTCAGGCCGCCCACAACGGGGACACCGCCGAGAGTGGTTGACAGTGATTGGCCGGTGGTCGACAGGCCGTCGCCCAAGTCAGCTACGCCGCCGCCGACACCTGCGACCGTAATGCCCAGCGAATTGCTATTGGTTCCCAGGGAACCCAGGCCTGTTGTGACGCCGGTGCCGATGGTGGTGACCGCAGTGCCGACCGAGGTGACCAGGCCGCCTGCTGTGGTGCCGACGATTGGAACAGGGGTCAAGGCGCCTCCGAGATCACCCACTGCTGCGCCTACATTGCCTACGGTGGTGCCGAGGGTGCCGGCGATCTGGCCGGTGATCAGCGGGGTGGTTGTCGAACCTGTTCCGCCGCCAGTGCCGCCGGTGCCACCACCAGTCCCACCCGTGCCGCCGCCAGTCCCACCGGTGCCACCGCCAGTCCCACCCGTGCCGCCGCCAGTCCCACCGGTGCCACCGCCAGTCCCACCCGTGCCGCCGTCAGTGCCACCGGTGCCACCGCCAGTCCCACCCGTGCCGCCGTCAGTGCCACCGGTGCCACCGCCAGTCCCACCCGTGCCGCCGTCAGTGCCACCGGTGCCACCGCCAGTCCCACCCTTGCCGCCGTCAGTACCACCTGCGCCGCCACCAGTCCCACCGGTACCGCCGCCCGTGCCGCCATCACCGCTCCCGGCACCTGCCCCAGCATCCGGCGATGACGCCGCCACGCTGGATTTATGCCCGCCACCACCGCTGCTGCAGCCGCCCAGGCTCATTGCCAGAATCAGGGCCAGCGCGGTACTTGCTTTCCAAAACACGACTTGAGTTTTCATGATTGAGTTCCTTGCACCTGGTACAACCTTGGTTGTTTCAAACCTTCGTTACTTCTTCGGATAACGATAGGTTTGTCCGTGTGGCTATCTCAGGCGAGGGCACTCTTTCACGCAACGCTCAACTTGGTATTAACGATTTATATACATCCCGCCATCGTCGGCTTAATGACTAATACCAAAGGTGTAATGGAAGGATGTTTCAGGATGTTTATAATAGTAAAATCAAAGTGTTGTAAATAAAGACGGACCTCGTAAGGTCCGCTATAACTTAGGGTGTATATATACAATTAATCAGGGTTTTCAGGCAGTCGGCTGCCACTGCCCCAGCATATGTTGTATATCCCCAGCGCCTTTGAGTTCCAACGCCCCGCTCGAACCGGCCGCGCTGCTCATCAATATCACTTCACTGGGCAGGCGCACCGGCTTCATGAACTCGACGTCGATTTCAATATTGGCGGCCGGCAGGTGTTCTGCCAGCGCCGCGAGGGTGCGCGCCTTGTTCCATAACCCGTGGGCGATGGCCTGGGGAAAACCGAACAGTTTGGCGGTAGGCCCACTGAGGTGGATAGGGTTGTAGTCGCCGGACACTCGGGCGTAGCGGCGGCCTATGTCAGTGGGCGCTTTCCAGCGCGTCAGTTCGGTGAGCGTGTCTGGGGTTTGCAATCCGCTCTCCAGGGCTTCGCCCTCCAGCTTCACGCCTCGACACAACATTCGGCTTTCGGCTTCCCACAAAAGTCCAAGTGCATCCTCTACAACGGTGACGATGTCAAAGGTGGCCCCCTTGGGATGGGGGCTGAGATTGCGTGCGTAGACACCGACACTCACGTCACCCACGCCACCCAACGGCCGATGAATACGGATGCGATTGCGCAGGTGGATCAACCCCAGCAACGGAAACGGAAAGCTCTTGTCCGTCAGCAGTTGCAGTTGCAGGCCGAACGCGAGGATATGCGGATAAGTCGCCGGCAGCATCGGGCTGTCAGCAAAGCCGCACACCTTGCGGTACGCGGCAACGGCGCTGGGGTTGATACTCATCCGGCAGCGCAACCCACATTCGGGCAGTGAGCTGCCGGTGATCTTGCGCTTGAGCGCCGCACGCCAATACAGCGGCAGTAGGGGCGGGGTGCTGTCCAACGTTTGCCATTGCATGCTTACGCTCCCAGAAGACTTTGCCCACACACCCGCAGCGCTTGGCCGCTGACCGCGCCGGAACCCGGCTGGCTCAGCCAGGCAACGGCTTCGGCCACGTCCTGGGGCAAGCCACCTTGGCCCAGGGAACTCATGCGGCGCCCGGCCTCGCGCAGGGCGAAGGGAATATGCGCGGTCATCTGGGTTTCGATAAACCCTGGCGCGACGGCGTTGATGCTGATCCCACGCTCCTTCAACAGCGGCGCCCAGGCTTGAGCCAGGCCGATCAACCCGGCCTTGCTTGCGGCATAGTTGGTTTGCCCACGATTGCCGGCGATGCCACTGATAGAAGCCAGCAACACCACCCGTGCATTGTCCTGCAGGGTGCCGCTGTCGAGCAGGGCCTTGGTCAGCACTTGCGCAGCCTTGAGGTTGACCGCCAGCACTGCGTCCCAGTATTCCGGGGTCATGTTGGCCAGGGTTTTGTCGCGGGTGATGCCAGCGTTGTGCACCAGGATGTCGAGCCCGTCTGACAGGTGCTCGATCAGTTGGCGTGCGGCATCTTCGGCGCAGATATCCAGGGCCACCGTGCGTGCATTCAGGCGTGCGGCCAGGGCTTCGAGGTCGGCCTTGGCCTGGGGCACATCGAGCAGAATCACGTCGGCGCCGTCGCGGGCCAGGGTTTCGGCGATGGAGGCACCGATGCCTCGGGCGGCGCCGGTAACCAACGCCTTGCGCCCGGCCAAAGGGCGCGTCCAGTCTTGCACCGGGGTGTCGCAAGCTGACAGGCGAATCACCTGGCCCGAGATATAAGCGCTTTTGGGCGAGAGGAAAAACCGCAGCGCGCCCTCCAACTGGCCTTCGGCACCGTCGCCCACGTACAGTAACTGCAGCACGCCACCGCTGCGCAACTCCTTGGCCAAAGAGCGGCTGAACCCTTCCAGGGCGCGCTGGGCGCTGGCGGCGAACGGATCGCTGAGGCTTTCCGGCGCCCGGCCAAGGATCACCAAGTGGGCACTGTGGTCGAGGTTTTTAAGCAGTGGTTGGAAGAATTCGCGCAGCTGCTTGAGCTGGTCGGTGTGCTGCAAACCGCTGGCATCGAACACCACCGCCTTGAGCTTGGGGCCGTGTCCTGGAATCCACGCGGGCGCTGTCGAGGCTTCGGCGCCGTAGCTGTAGACGGCGTCGGTGAGTCGGTTGGCAAATGCCAGCACCTGGGTAGCCAATGCGCCACCGCCCAGCAGCAGCGCACCTTCGACCGGGCGCAGGCGCCCGGCTTGCCAGCGTTCCAGGCGTACCGGTGACGGCAGGCCAATGGCGGCGACCAGGCGATGGCCGAGGCTTGAGTTGGCGAAGTCGATATAACGGTCAGACATGGAACGCTCTCCGAAGGCTGGGGTTCAAAGGTTGACCACCCTGGGGTGGCAGTCGTTCGATTGAGCCTAGGCTAGGCTTGATGATTCCACCCACCACCACAAGGGAGCTTTCCATGACTCAATTGCGCCGTGTAGCGATCATTGGCGGTAATCGCATTCCTTTCGCCCGATCCAATGGCCCCTACGCTACGGCGAGCAACCAGGCGATGCTGACTGCCGCGCTGGAGGGCCTGATAGAGCGCTACAACCTGCACGGCCTGCGCATGGGCGAAGTGGCCGCCGGCGCGGTGCTCAAGCATTCCCGTGATTTCAACCTGACGCGTGAATGCGTGCTCGGTTCGCGCCTGTCACCGCAAACCCCTGCGTACGACGTTCAGCAAGCCTGCGGCACGGGGCTTGAGGCGGCGCTGCTGGTGGCCAATAAAATCGCCCTGGGCCAGATCGAATGCGGCATTGCCGGCGGGGTGGACACCACCTCGGATGCACCGATTGGCGTGAATGAAGGGCTGCGCAAGATCCTGCTGCAAGCCAACCGCAGCAAATCCCTGGGAGATAAACTAAAACTCCTGTTACAACTTCGTCCTCATCACCTCAAGCCGGAACTGCCGCGCAACGGCGAACCGCGTACCGGTTTGTCCATGGGCCAGCATTGCGAACTGATGGCCCAGACCTGGCAGATCCCCCGCGCCGAGCAGGACCAGCTTGCGCTGGAGAGCCACCAGAAGATGGCGGCGGCCTACGCCGAAGGCTGGCACAACGATTTGCTCACGCCCTTTCTCGGCCTCACCCGCGACAACAACCTGCGGCCCGACCTGACCCTGGAAAAACTCGCCAGCCTCAAGCCGGCCTTCGAGCGCAGCGAAAAGGGCACGCTCACCGCGGGCAACTCCACACCGCTGACCGATGGTGCCTCCCTGGTATTGCTGAGCAGTGAGGCATGGGCCAAGGAGCGTGGCTTGCCGATCCTGGCCTACTTGCGCGATGGCGAAGCAGCGGCGGTGGATTTCGTCCACGGCGCCGAGGGCCTGCTGATGGCGCCGGTGTATGCGGTACCGCGTTTGCTGGCGCGCAACGGCCTGACGTTGCAGGACTTTGATTACTACGAGATCCACGAAGCCTTCGCCGCCCAAGTGCTGTGCACGCTCAAGGCCTGGGAAGACGCCGACTATTGTAAGAGCCGCCTGGGCCTGGACGCGCCGCTGGGGTCGATCGACCGCAGCCGCCTCAACGTCAAGGGCAGTTCCCTGGCGGCGGGGCATCCGTTTGCCGCCACCGGTGGGCGTATCGTCGCCAACTTGGCTAAATTATTGGATGCTGCGGGCAAGGGCCGTGGGCTGATTTCCATCTGTGCAGCCGGTGGCCAAGGCGTGACGGCGATTATCGAACGCTGATTGCCGACAAAATTGGCCCATTGAATGCATTCTGAAGGGGTCAGAGGTCAGTAGCCTCTCCCCCCGGCGAGCCGATTGCCGTATAACGAGTGCCACACGCGTGTTTGGTAATACAGGACCCACAATAAAAGCTGATGAAGACTCCTAAACGCATTGAACCCCTGATCGAAGACGGTCTGGTCGACGAAGTGCTGCGCCCTCTGATGAGTGGTAAAGAAGCAGCTGTTTATGTGGTGCGCTGCGGCAATGAATTGCGTTGCGCCAAGGTTTACAAGGAGGCGAATAAACGAAGTTTTCGTCAGGCGTCCGAATACCAGGAAGGCCGTAAGGTCCGTAACAGCCGCCAGGCGCGAGCCATGGCCAAGGGCTCCAAGTTCGGCAAGAAAGAAACCGAAGATGCCTGGCAGAACGCGGAAGTGGCAGCGCTGTTTCGCCTGGCCGGTGCGGGCGTTCGTGTGCCCCAGCCGTTCGACTTTCTCGAAGGCGTGCTGTTGATGGAACTGGTGGCCGACGAATACGGCGATGCGGCGCCGCGTCTGAATGACGTAGTGCTGGAGCCGGACCAGGCGCGTGAATACCACGCCTTCCTGATCTCCCAGATCGTGCTGATGCTGTGCACCGGCCTGGTGCACGGTGACCTGTCCGAGTTCAACGTACTGCTCACGCCTACGGGCCCGGTGATCATCGACCTGCCCCAGGCGGTGGATGCGGCGGGCAACAACCACGCGTTCAGCATGCTGGAGCGCGACGTTGGCAACATGGCTTCCTACTTCGGGCGTTTTGCCCCGGAGTTGAAGAAAACCAAGTACGCCAAGGAAATGTGGGCGCTGTACGAAGCTGGCACCTTGCACCCGGCCAGTGTATTGACCGGTCAGTTCGACGAACCGGAAGAACTGGCGGATGTGGGCGGTGTGATCCGTGAGATCGAAGCGGCGCGGTTGGATGAAGAGCGTCGCCAGGCGATTCGCGCGGCGGATGATGCGCCACCAAGCAAAGTGCCGGACGAGCCACCGCCGCCGCCTTGGATGCAGTAACTCACTGTGGCGAGGGAGCTTGCTCCCGTTCACCCGCGCAGCGGGTGCTGGCTTTTTTGGGGGGGGGGCGCTTCGCACCCCAGCGGGAGCAAGCTCCCTCGCCACAAGAGCCAGCTCTCACATTGGGTTTGTGTTTGTCCAGTCAGGCGCAGCAGTTGCCCGCTGCCAACTCCTTGAGTATCGGGCAATCGGGCCGATGATCGCCCTGGCAGTGCTCCATCAGGTCCTGCAAGGTATCGCGCAGTTGCCCCAGCTCGCGAATCTTGTGATTGAGCTCGTCGATGTGCTGGCGCGCCAGGGCTTTTACGTCGGCGCTGGCCCGCTGGCGGTCCTCCCACAGGGTCAGCAACTTGCCGACTTCTTCCAGTGAAAACCCCAGGTCTCGCGAGCGCTTGATGAACGTCAGGGTGTGCAGGTCGTCGTGGCCGTACACCCGGTAGCCGCTGTCGGTGCGGTGGGCGGTTTTCAGCAGGCCAATGGATTCGTAGTAGCGAATCATCTTCGCGCTTAGCCCGCTGGTGCGGGCGGCTTGGCCGATGTTCATGGGCGTTGATCCTCCAAGTCCTTGGGTTTCCAGGTTTTCAACAACAGGGCGTTACTCACCACGCTGACGCTGGACAAGGCCATGGCGGCGCCAGCCAGTACTGGGTTGAGCAGGCCGAAGGCGGCCAGGGGAATGCCGATCAAGTTATACACAAAGGCCCAGAACAGATTCTGTCGAATTTTCGCGTAGGTCTTGCGGCTGATCTCCAGGGCGGCCGGCACCAGGCGCGGGTCGCCACGCATCAAGGTGATACCGGCGGCGTGCATGGCCACGTCGGTACCGCCGCCCATGGCGATGCCGATATCGGCAGCGGCCAGGGCCGGCGCATCGTTGATACCGTCGCCGACCATGGCCACCACGCCGGTTTTTTTCAGCTCGGCCACGGCAGCGGCTTTATAGGCGGGCAGTACTTCGGCATGCACATCGTCGATGCCCAAGGCCTCGGCCACCACCCGCGCACTGCCGTGGTTATCGCCAGTGATCAGGTGGCTGCTGATGTGCTGCGCCTTGAGTTGTTGCACGGCGTGCAACGCGCCGGGCTTGAGCGTGTCGCCAAAGGCAAACAGCCCTAGCACGCGGGGTTGCGCGCCTTGTTCGATCAGCCAGGACAAGGTGCGGCCTTCGGCTTCCCATTCCTTGGCACGCGGGCCTAAATCGCCTGCGTCCAGGCCGGTCTCTTCCAGCAAGCGGCGATTACCCAGCGCCAATGGCCGACCGTCGAGCGTACCGGCAATGCCGCGCCCGGTCAGGGATTGGCTGGCGCTCACATCGGCCACGTCCAAGCCTCTTTCGCGACAAGCATCCAGCACGGCCTTGGCCAGTGGGTGCTCACTGCCGCGCTGCAGGGCGCCGGCCTGTTGCAATAACAGGGCTTCATCGCCATCCACGGCCGCCAAATGCGCAATGTTGGGCGCGCCGGAGGTGAGGGTGCCGGTCTTGTCGAACACTACGGCGCTCACGGCATGGGCGCGCTCCAGCGCTTCGGCGTCCTTGATCAGGATGCCGTGGCGTGCGGCGACGCCAGTGCCGGCCATGATCGCGGTCGGTGTGGCCAGGCCCAGGGCACAAGGGCAGGCGATCACCAATACGGCCACCGCATTGATGATGGCGGTTTCCAGGGAGGCGCCATACAGCCACCAGCCCACTACGGTAATCAGCGCCAATACCAGCACGGCCGGCACGAACACCTGGCTGACTTTATCCACCAGTTTCTGAATCGGTGCCTTGGCGGCCTGGGCGTCTTCGACCAGGCGGATGATGCGCGCAAGCACACTTTCCGCGCCCAGGGCCAGGGTGCGCACCAGCAGGCGGCCTTCACCGTTGATGGCGCCACCGGTGACCGCGTCGCCGGGTTGTTTGGGCACCGGCAGGCTTTCGCCGCTGATCAGGGCTTCATCGGCATGGCTCTGGCCTTCCACCACCTCACCGTCCACCGGGAAGCGTTCGCCGGGTTTGACCAGCACCAGGTCGCCGTGCTTCAACGCACTGATGGCGACGTCTTCTTCGCGGCCGTCCTGCACGCGAATCGCCCGCTCCGGCCGCAAGGCTTCAAGGGCGCGGATGGCGCTGGCGGTCTGGCGCTTGGCGCGACTTTCCAGGTATTTGCCCAGCAGCACCAGAGCGATTACCACCGCAGAGGCTTCGAAGTACAGGTGCGGCGTCACGCCTGGGGCGGCGGTGAGCCATTCATAGATACTCAAGCCGTAGCCGGCACTGGTGCCGATCGCCACCAGCAGGTCCATATTGCCGGCACCCGCGCGCACGGCTTTCCACGCGGCGACATAAAAGCGCGCACCCAGGATGAATTGCACCGGCGTGGCCAGGGCAAACTGTATCCAGGCGGGGAGCATCCAGTGCAGGCCGAAGGGTTCTACCAGCATCGGCAGTACCAAGGGCAGCGCCAGCAGAATGCCCGCCACCAGCGACCAGCGCTCGCGGCGCAGGCGCCGGGCTTGATCGGCGTCGGTGGCGGTTTCGCTTTGGGGCAGGCTGGCGGTGTAGCCGGCTTTGTCGACGGCGGCGATCAACACGCTGGGGTCCATCTGGCCCTGTACTTCGATGTGCGCGCGCTCATTGGCCAGGTTGACGCTGACACGTTGCACGCCAGGCACTTTGCCCAGCGCGCGTTCGACCCGCCCGGCACAGCTGGCACAGGTCATGCCTCCGATGGGCAGGTCAAAGGTGGTGGATCCATTCATGGGGCAGTCCTCCAGAAGAAGTTGCCACTAGGATCAACCTTAACCTGTGGGGAAGGTCAAGCCCCTTCAGTATTCCAATGCCGCGGTTTTGAGGTACATGCCGTCCGGGCCTTGGGCAATGCGTAATTTGCGTACATCGCCGGCTTTCAAGGTGATGTTCTGCGCGGGGGGCGCGAGCATGCCTGGCTGACAGCCGGGGGCTTGACCCGGCAACACTTTCAGGCGCAGCGACACATCGCCGGGGGGAAGGTTGAAGGAGGTGGCCTGTTCCTGAAACAGGCGCCCGGCCAGTTGGTCCTGGATATACAGGCCGATCTCGCAGTGGGTCGGCACTTCCAGGCGTTCGCGGGAAATAATCAGCACCGCATAATCTTCAGCTGCCAGGGCCTGGGGCGCAGCGGCAGGCAAGCTCATCAGGCCGGCAAGGGCAAAAAACGACCAGCGCATGGCGAATGCTCCATGGTTCACAGCTAGGGAGTTGAAGCTTGGACGACGCCGCCGCCGAATACCAGCCCGGCAGAAATACTGAGAACTTGACCTTGCCATCATGGCAAGCTCGACACTGGGCTCAACCTCATCAAAGGAGTCATGTCATGCAAATATTCAGCGTTGAAGGAATGACCTGCGGCCATTGCGTTAAAGCGGTGACCCAGGCGGTACAGAGCAAGGATTCGGCAGCAAGTGTGGAGGTCGACTTGAAGGCTAAAGAAGTGCGGGTGGCAAGCAGTCTGTCCTCTGACCAAGTGATCGACCTGATTGCCGAGGAAGGCTACAGCGTCAAGCTGGCGTGATTTTTCTGATCGTTAGCCACCTAACGTAATGTTCATGGCACCCAAGCGCGGCTAGACTGTCGAGCTGCCGACTCACTTGGGTGTCTGATGAACCTTCGCATAATCCTGATTCTGGGCGCCTTGAGCGCCTTCGCGCCGTTGGCGATCGACTTTTACCTGCCGGGATTTCCGGCAATGGCCTCGGCCTTCGCCACTGACGAAAAACATATCCAGCTGACCCTGGCGGTGTATTTCGCGGGCCTGGCTATTGGCCAATTGATCTACGGGCCGTTGGCCGACCGCTTTGGCCGGCGCGTGCCGCTGCTCAGCGGCGTCACCCTGTTTACCCTCGCGTCTTTCGCTTGTGCCTATGCGCCGTCCCTGGAGTGGCTGATCGGTGCACGCTTCGTGCAGGCCCTTGGCGGGTGTGCGGGCATGGTGATTTCCCGGGCGGTGGTCAGTGACAAATGCGATGCCGTGGGTTCGGCCAAGGTGTATTCGCAACTGATGCTGGTGACCGGCCTGGCCCCGATCCTGGCGCCGTTGGCCGGTGGCCTGATGGTCGGCGTGTGGGGCTGGCAGTCGATTTTCCTGGCGTTGTCGTTGTTCAGCGTGATGGCGGCCATCGCCGTGGCGGTCGGGTTGCCGGAAACCTTCCCGGCCGATCAGCCGCGCCAGCCGTTGTCGGGCTCGTTGCGCCGCTACGGCTCGCTACTGTCAGACCGGGTGTACCTGGGCTATGCCTTGACCGGCGGCATCTCGATTGCCGGGATGTTTGCCTACATCGCGGGCTCCCCCTTCGTATTTATCAAGCTCTATGGCGTACCGGCCGAGCATTACGGCTGGTTGTTCGGCTCCAACGCCGCGGGCTTTATCCTGGTGGCGCAACTGAACGCAAGATTGCTCGCCAAGCGCGGCCCGGCGTTTTTGCTGTCGCGTACCGTGTGGGTGTACGTGGCGGCGGCGTTGACGCTGTTGGGAATTGCCGCGTTGCGCACTGAAGCGCTATGGCCGTTATTGGTGCCGCTGTTTATTTGTATCGCCAGTCTGGGCTGCATTTTGCCGAACACCTCGGCCTGCGCCATGAGCGGGCAGGGGGCTCGGGCTGGCAGCGCGTCGGCGTTGCTCGGTTGCATTCAGTTCGGTGTGGCGGCAGGTGCGGCGTCGTTAGTCGGTGTGTTGCACGACGGCACGGCGATGCCGATGGCCATGGTCATCAGCCTCTGCGGGGTGCTGGCGGTGACCATTGCCATGGCGACCCAGCGCCTGCAACGGGCAAGGGCCGTACAGGCGCCGGTCTAAAGTTGGGCTCAGCCAGCGGAACGTTGCTGGTTGAGAGGGAAGCGATGGGGCGCCTGGATCCGGGCTTGCAGCGTGTCGGCGAAGGCGCGGGCCTCGGCTTCACTGCGAAAGGTGATGGCCTCGCCGTCGAGACGAACTTGCCATTGGCTGCCGGGGGATTTTGCTAACGCTTTTATCAGGATTTTCATTGCTGACTTCCTCACGTAAAAGAATCGTGGCAAAGGCGGCCAATATAAACCTGAACGGGCGCATAAATATGACAAGGATCAACTCTCGGACTAATGGTGTCGTCCGTTACCTACGTGGATAACAGACGACACTGACAGCCGTTTTTTCAGAACCCTTCGAGCACGATCTTGCCCTTGGCCTTGCCGCTTTCCAGCAGGGCGTGGGCGCGGCGCAGGTTTGCTGCATTGATCACACCGAAGTGCTCGCCCACCGTGGTTTTCAGGGTGCCGGCGTCGATCAGTTCGGCCACGCGGTTGAGCAAGTTGTGCTGTTCGATCATGTCTGGCGTCTCGAACATCGAACGGGTGTACATGAACTCCCAGTGCAGCGACAGGCTCTTGCGCTTGAGCTTGCTCACGTCGAGGGCCTTGGGGTCGTCGATCAACGCCAGCTTGCCTTGGGGTTGCAGCGCTTCGACCAGTTGGTCCAGGTGATGCTCGGTCTGGGTCAGGCTGGCGACGTGGGTCACTTGCCCGTGACCGGCATTTTTCAACGCCTCGCTCAGCGGCTGGCTGTGGTCGATCACCACGTGTGCTCCCAGGGCCTTGGCCCATGCGTGAGTCTCGGGGCGCGAGGCGGTGCCGATGACCTTCAACGCGGTGAGCTGGTTGGCCAGTTGAGTCAGGATCGACCCCACGCCACCGGCAGCGCCGACGATCAGCAGGCTCTGGCCTTGATCGTCTTTGCCTTCAGTCACCTGCAAACGTTCGAACAACAGCTCCCACGCGGTGATAGCGGTCAACGGCAATGCGGCCGCTTCGGCAAACCCCAGGCTTTGGGGCATATGGCCGACGATGCGCTCGTCAACAGTGTGCAATTCGCTGTTGCCGCCTGGGCGTACCAGGGAACCGGCGTAGTACACCTTGTCGCCGGCCTTGAACAACGTCACGTCACTGCCGACCGCCTTGACCACACCCGCCACGTCCCAACCCAGCACTTTGGCGGCGCCATTTTCCGGCGCGACGTTCTGGCGCACCTTGGTGTCCACCGGGTTGACCGAGATGGCTTTGACTTCCACCAACAGGTCACGGGGGCCGGCCACGGGGGCTGGTAGTTCGATGTCTTGCAGGGATTCTGGATCGTTGATCGGCAGTGAGGCGTAGTAGGCGATGGCTTTCATGATGACTCCAAGTGAATACGGTCAAGGTAGGAGCGAGCTTGCTCGCGAAGATCGTTAACGATGACGCGGTGTTTCTGGTTTCGCGCCTCGTCGTTGGGGTTTTCGCGAGCACGCTCGTTCCTACAAAAAAGGCGGGATCAGGCGAGAAATTTCAGGCGCTTGAGTTCGAAGTGTTCGATCACATCGGCGGCCTTGGCGCGAAAGCTCTGGATATGCGCGCTCTGGTCGTGGTCGGCCAGCGCCGCGTCGTCGCTCCAGCGCTCGAGCATGTAGAAGGTCTCGGGGTGTTGCAGGTCCTGGTGCAGGTCGTACTGCTCGCAACCGGCTTCCAGGCGGGTCGGTTCCAGCAGGCCGCGCAGCAGGGTTTCCAGGGTGGCGTGCTGGCCGGGTTTGGCGATCAGCGTGGCGATGACATTAAAAGCGGTGGGCATAGTCGACTCCGGGCACGGGCTAACGGGATGGGCAGATGATTGGCTATTTCCTACGCCGATAAAAGCGGCTAAAACAGCAGGCTGTTTCAACCAAATATTGATAATGAGCGGAAATGCATGCTGCGTTTTGATGATTTGCAGTTGTTTGTGCGGGCCGCCGACTTGGGTAGCCTGTCGGCTGCGGCGCGGGTCATGGACCTGTCACCGGCGGTGGCCAGTGCCGCGCTCAAGCGTATCGAACAGCAACTGGGTACGCGCTTGCTGGCGCGCTCCACCCGCAGCCTGCGCCTGACAGCCGAAGGCGAGGGCTTCCTTGCGTACGCGCGGGCGTCACTGAGCGCGCTGGATGACGGGCGGCGCCTATTGGCCAGTGGCCAGGATCATGTCAGTGGTGTGCTGCAATTGTCGGCGCCCTCGGATTTCGGTCGCAACCAGCTGTTGCCGTGGCTGGATGCGTTCCAGCAGGAGCATCCGCAACTGAACGTGCGCCTGTTGCTCGGTGATCGCATCGCCGACCTGTTCCGCCAGCCCGTGGACATTGCCTTGCGCTACGGCGAACCCGAAGACTCCAGCCTGATTGCGCTGCCCATTGCTCCGGACAATATTCGCGTACTCTGCGCCGCCCCCAGTTACCTCGCCCGGCATGGCGAGCCGCGGCATCTGGAGCAATTGGCCCAGCACAATTGCCTGCTGTACATGCTTGGCAGCCGCGTCCACGACCACTGGGGTTTTTACGATGGCAAGCGTCATGTGGGCCTGACGGTCAGCGGCGATCGCTTCAGCGATGACGCCGATGTGGTACGCCGCTGGGCGGTGGCGGGCATGGGCATCGCCTACAAATCCTGGCTGGATGTGAGCACCGATGTGCTGGCCGGGCGCTTGCGTCTGATCCTGCCGGAACTGCAGGGTGAGCGCACCCCGCTCAACCTGCTGTGCGCCCACCGTGCGCAATTGAGTAAACCCATCAATCTGCTGCGGGACATGCTCGTGTCCCGTTGTGCGACATTGACGGCGCAGCGACCGGGACGAATGGCTTCTCGTCAATAGCCTGCGCCACGCTCGGAAGTTTCGCTCATATCTTGTCCTGATTTGCACCGTCAGACACCGGGGAACCTATTGCCTGCGCACCTATACTTGGGCGTCAACCGCAGCAGAAAAATGGTTTAACAGGGAGTGAATACATGGGAGCAGCACCTTGCATCAGTCAGATCGCCAGCTTGCTCGCCGAGCCTAAACGCACGGCCATGCTCTGGGCCTTGATGGACGGTTCGGCGAAGACTTCCGAAGAGCTGGCGACGCTGGCCGGGCTGTCGCCGGCGTCAGCCAATGCACATTTGGCGCGGCTGTCCGGCAGCGGCCTGTTGCGGATCGAGGCGCGGCGGGGCCAGCGCCTGTTTCGTGTAGCGGCGGCCGATGTCAGTGCCGCCATTGATGCGCTGGCCAGCACCACTATGGCCAGCGCGGCCCGCAGCACACCCGATGTTTTGCCAGCGGCGCTGCGCGCACCGCCATTGCTGCGCCGTGCCCGCTGGTGCCATGGCCACCTCGGCGGCGAGCTGGCGGCGCAGTTGTATCAACGGATGCTTGAGGCCGGGTGGATCGAGCGCCATGAGCCGCGTACAGAGGTGACGCCCAATGGCGTGCAGGCGTTGGCGCAACTGGGCATTTTTACCCAGGCATTGGCATCGCCGCTGGCCTGCGACTGTTTCGACTGGAGCCAGCAACAACCCCATCTGGGCGGTGCGTTGGGGGCGGGCTTGATGCAACTGTTTCTGCAGGCGAACTGGATCAGCGTGATCAACGAGTCACGGGCCTTGTCGGTCAATGACCTGGGGCTTGAGCACATAGCTCGCATTGCCAAGCTGTAGGCGTCGTTCTCAGCTGTCGTCAGGTCGCATCCAGCAATAGCCGGCGCAAACGATGCCGCACACTCGCAAGGGGGATTTTTCATACGAGGGGTGTGGCATGGGTAGGCAGGGTTATAGCGCGGCGGAACGCCTGGAACGGTTGCCCATCAGCGGTTACCACCGAATTATTTTCATCATCATCGCCCTGGCGTTTTTCTTTGACTCCATGGACCTGGCGATGATGACCTTCCTGTTGGGCTCGATCAAAACCGAGTTTGGCCTGAGCACGGCCCAGGCCGGGTTGCTGGCCAGTTCGAGTTTTTTCGGCATGGTGGTGGGCGCTTCGCTGTCCGGGATGCTTGCTGATCGATTCGGTCGCAAACCGGTGTTTCAGTGGAGCATCGTCCTCTGGGGGTTGGCGAGCTACTTGTGTTCCACGGCCCAGACGGTGGAGACGCTGACGTTGTTTCGGATCCTGCTGGGCATTGGCATGGGCATGGAGTTTCCCATTGCCCAGTCGATGCTGTCGGAGCTGATCCCCGCCAAAAGACGTGGGCGCTATATCGCCTTGATGGATGGTTTCTGGCCGTTGGGCTTTGTGGCTGCGGGCGTACTGTCTTACTTCTTGTTGCCGGTGATTGGCTGGCGCGACATCTTCCTGGTGCTGGCGGTACCGGCGGTGTTCGTGCTGGCCATCCGCTTCTTTATCCCGGAGTCGCCGCGTTGGCTGGAACAGGCTGGGCGCCATGAGGCGGCGGACAAGGTCTTGCTTGGCATCGAGCAGAAGGTGCGCGATTCCCTGGGCCGCGCCGACTTGCCGGAGCCAGTTGCTTTGCCACGGGTAGATAGTACGCCGGGGACGTTTTTCTCCGCGTTCCAGCAGCTGTGGTCGGCGCAGTACCGCCAACGCACGATGATGATCTGGAGTGTGTGGTTCTTCGCCCTGCTTGGGTTCTACGGGCTGACGTCGTGGTTGAGTGCGTTGTTGCAGCAATCGGGTTTTGCCGTGACCCAGTCGGTGTATTACACGGTGATCATTTCCCTGGGCGGAATCCCAGGTTTTTTGATGGCCGCGTGGTTGGTGGAGCGCTGGGGACGCAAGCCTGTGTGCGTGGTGACCCTGCTGGGCGGCGGGGTGATGGCGTTTCTGTATGGGCAGAGCGCAGTGTTTGGCGGCAACGTGGGCCTGCTGATCACCTCGGGGTTGTTGATGCAGTTTTTCCTGTTTGGCATGTGGGCGGTGCTGTACACCTACACGCCGGAGTTGTATCCCACCTCGGCACGTGCAACCGGCTCGGGGTTTGCGTCGGCGATTGGGCGGGTTGGTTCGTTGCTGGGGCCGTTGGTGACCGGGTTGGTGTTCCCGATAACCGGGCAGGGCGGGGTATTTGCCTTGGGCGCGCTGTGCTTTGCGGTGGCGGCGATGGTGGTGTGGCTGTTCGGGATGGAGACCAAGGGCAAGACCCTGGAAGAACTCACCCAGGCTTGAAGCTGATGGGGCCATGTGGGAGCCGGGCTTGCCCGCGATAGCGGTAGGTCAGGCAATAAGAGGCTGGCTGATACACCGCTATCGCAGGCAAGCCAGCTCCCACAGGTTGAGTCCAAGTCTATTCAGTTACGGTTTCACGAGCCGCGCATCCAGGCTGTTCTGCGCCAGGCGTTTGGCCTGGTCCTGGGTCATGCCCAGGCTGGTGTATAGCGCATGGAAGTTTTCGGTGACGTAGCCGCCGAAGTACGCCGGGTCATCCGAGTTGACGGTGACCTTCACGCCACGCTCGAGCATGTCGAGGATGTTGTGCTGGGCCATGTCGTCGAACACGCAGAGCTTGGTGTTGGACAGCGGGCATACCGTCAGCGGGATCTGTTCGTCGATGATGCGCTGCATCAGGCGTTCATCTTCAATGGCTCGCACGCCGTGGTCGATGCGCTGGATTTTCAGCAGGTCGATGGCTTCCCAGATGTACTCGGGCGGGCCTTCTTCACCGGCGTGGGCCACGGTCAGGAAGCCTTCGTGACGGGCACGGTCGAACACGCGCTGGAACTTGCTCGGTGGGTGGCCCATTTCCGAGCTGTCCAGGCCCACGGCCACGAACGCGTCACGGAACGGCAGCGCCTGGTCGAGGGTTTTCTGCGCTTCGTCTTCGCTCAGGTGGCGCAGGAAGCTGAGGATCAAACCGCTGGTGATGCCCAGTTGCTGCTCGCCGTCTTTAAGCGCAGCGGCGATGCCGTTGAGCACCACTTCGAACGGCACGCCACGGTCGGTGTGGGTTTGCGGGTCGAAGAAGGGTTCGGTGTGGATCACGTTCTGGGCCTTGCAGCGCAGCAGGTAAGCCCAGGTCAGGTCGTAGAAGTCCTGGGACGTGCGCAGCACATCGGCGCCCTTGTAATACAGGTCGAGAAACTCTTGCAGGTTGTTGAAGGCGTAGGCCTTGCGCAGGGTTTCGACGTCGTTCCATGGCAGCGCAATCTTGTTGCGCTCGGCCAGGGCGAACAGCAACTCAGGCTCCAGCGAGCCTTCCAGGTGCAGGTGCAATTCAGCCTTGGGCAGGGCGTTGAGCCAATCGTACATTTTTAAAATCTCATCAGGTGCAATGGCGGCATTCTACAGGCCATGGCTGAAATAATCGGCAAAACCTGACCAGCAGGAGAGTATTTCTGTCACTCACGCAAGGGCGGCCTGAACTAAGGTGTAACGAAACGTTAGCGGCTCGGCGCAGTCTGTACCCCATCAATGACTGATTCGCTGTACGAAAAGGCCCCGAATGCTCACATCCCTCAAGCAAGAAAAGTTCATGCTGCTGGCGCTGATTGCCGCCATCGCCGCCTACCCGCTGGAACACTGGATGCTCCACAGCGGCCAACTGGTTGCGCTGCTGGCCGGCTTTGCGCTGATCGCGTTTATCGTGATGGCGTCGATGCGCGTGGCCCATCACGCCGAGCAGTTGGCGGAAAAAGTCGGCGACCCCTACGGCACCATGATACTGACCCTCGCCGCGGTATTGGTGGAAGTGGTGATCCTGGCGATCATGATGAGTAACGAGCCATCGCCCACCCTGGTGCGCGACACCATTTACTCAGCGGTGATGCTCGATATCAACGGTATCCTCGGCCTGGCCGCGCTGATGGGCGGCATCAAGCATGGCGAACAGTCCTACAACGATGACTCGGCGCGCACCTACAGTGTGATGATTCTTACCGCCATGGGGGTGTCGATGGTGGTACCGGAATTTATCCCCGAAGCGGACTGGAAAATTTACTCGGCCTTCACCATTGGCGCGATGGTGGTGCTTTACACCTTGTTCCTGCGCATGCAGGTGGGGCCGCACAGTTATTTCTTCAGCTACAGCTACCCGGAGAAACGCCGCAAGAAACAGCCGGAAGACGAGCACGCGCCGTCTGTCAGCCTGACGTTTTCCATTGCGACCCTGGTGTTTGGGGTGATCGTGATTGGCGCGCTGGCCGAGGTGATGTCCAAGACCCTCGACCTGGGCCTGGAAGGCACAGGCGCACCACCAGTGATTACCGCGATTGTGGTGGCGGCTATCTCGGCCGCTCCGGAAATCCTCACGGCATTGCGCGCCGCGTTGGCCAACCGCATGCAATCGGTGGTCAACATCGCGCTGGGGGCTTCGTTGTCCACGGTGATCCTGACGGTGCCGGTGATGGAAGCCATGGCGCTCTACACTGGGCAGCCGTTCCAGATGGCGATGACGCCCGTGCAAACGGTGATGGTGTTTATCACGCTGATCGTCAGCGCGATCAACCTCAACGATGGTGAAACCAATGCGATAGAAGGGATGACGCATTTTGTGTTGTTTGCGACCTTTATCATGCTGTCGCTGTTGGGGTTGTAACCGAGTTAAAAGGTGGCACATATCCAATGTGGGAGCTTGCTCCCACATTTTGATTGGTGCCTGGCTTAGATACCCGCGATCAACTGCCGCGCCGCCTGGCTGTGATCGGCGATCAAGCCCTTGAGGTCCAGGCCTTCGACTTGACCATCAATCACCCGCCATTGACCCGCGATCATCACTCGGTCTGCCCGGTCCGCGCCGCACAGCAGCAGTGCGGAAATGGGGTCATGGCTGCCGGAGAAGCGCAGCTCATCGAGCTTGAACAGTGCCAGGTCCGCCTGTTTGCCTACTGCCAACTCGCCAATATCCGTGCGCCCCAGCAACTGCGCCGAGCCCTTGGTGGCCCAGCCGAGCACACCTTCGGGGGTGATCTTTTCCGCGCCGTAGCGCAGGCGCTGGATGTACAGGGCCTGGCGGGCTTCAAGGATCATGTTCGAAGCGTCGTTGGAGGCCGAGCCGTCCACGCCCAAGCCGATCGGGGCGCCGGCGGCGAGCAGGTCCAGGGTGGGGCAGATGCCGGAGGCCAGGCGCATATTCGAGCTTGGGCAATGGCAGATGCCGGTGCCGGCTGCGCCCAGGCGCGCTATTTCGTCCGGGTTGAAGTGAATGCCGTGGGCCAGCCAGGTGCGCGGGCCGAGCCAGCCGACGCTGTCGAGGTAATCCACGGTACGCAGCCCGAAGCGTTGCAGGCAGAAATCTTCCTCATCGAGGGTTTCCGCCAAATGGGTGTGCAGGCGCACGTCCAGCTGGTTGGCCAGCTCGGCGCTGGCTTGCATGATTTCGGGGGTTACGGAAAACGGCGAGCATGGCGCCAGGGCGATCTGGATCTGCGCACCGTCACCGCGCTGGTGATATTCGCGGATCAGGCGCTGGCTGTCTTCGAGAATCACCTGGCCTTGCTGCACCGTTTGCTGCGGCGGCAGGCCGCCATCGGCTTCGCCCAGGCTCATGGAACCGCGGGTGAGCATGGCGCGCATCCCCAGTTCACGCACGCTGTCTACCTGCACATCAATGGCGTTTTCCAAGCCATCGGGGAACAGGTAGTGGTGATCGGCCGCCGTGGTGCAGCCCGAGAGCAGCAATTCGGCCAGGGCGACTTTGCTGGCCAAGGCGAGTTTTTCCGGGGTGAGCCGCGCCCATACCGGGTACAGGGTTTTCAGCCAGGGAAACAGCGGCTGGTTGACCACTGGGCCCCAGGCGCGGGTCAGGGTTTGATAGAAGTGGTGGTGAGTATTGATCAGCCCAGGCAGCACCACATGCTCGCGGGCATCGAACACCTGCGCGCAGGGTTGTGCAGGCGCTTGCCCTTGGGCCAGCACTTCGGTGATCACACCGTCTTGCAGCACCAGGCCGCCACGGGCATCGAGGCCATTGGCAGTGAAAATTGCGAGGGGTTTTTTTAACCAGATACGGGTCGCAGGCATTGGCCGGCTCCTCTGAATGATGGGTTCAGGTTTGCCAGCTCAGTGTTGCCCTGTCTGCTGATCCAGGGTCGCCGGGGAGGGCGAGGTGGGCAGTTTACCTCTGTGGGAGCGAGCTTGCTCGCGAAAATCGTCAATGATGACGCGGGCAGTCTGGTTTAACGCAGTGCTTGGGCGTTCTTCGCGAGCAAGCTCGCTCCTACAGTTGGGGGGTTACCAGGTGATGGTGTCGCCCTTGTAGTCGACGAAGTGATGGCCGCCTTTGCCGGTGTAGGCATTTACCTGGTCCACCAGGCCGCGCACGCTGGTCTCGACGTCGATGTGGGCATTTTCGCCGCCCATGTCGGTCTTCACCCAACCTGGATGCAGCGACAGCACCGTCGGCTTGGGCTCGCCCAGTTGCGTGATAAAGCTATTGGTCATCGAATTGAGGGCGGCCTTGCTGGCCTTGTACAGCGCCAGGTCCGAGCCGTCGGGAATGGTCACGCTGCCCAGTACCGAACTCATGAAGGCCAGCACGCCGGTGTCTTTGCGGATCTGCCCGACAAAGCGCTGGGCCAGGTTGATTGGCGCCACGGCGTTGGTGAAGAACAACTGGCCGACTTCCGCCAGGGTCGCGTGGCCGGGCTCCTGGTTGGCCGGGCCCTTGACGCCGGCGTTGACGAACAGCAGGTCGAAGGTGCGGTCTTTCAGGCGTTGGGCCAGGGCGATCACGGCTTGCTGGTCGTCCATATCCAACTTCTCGATCTGCACCGGCCCCACGGCTTTCAGGGCATCGGCCTTGTTCGGATCGCGCACGGTGGCGGTCACGTCCCAGCCGTCCTGGAGCAGTTGCTTGACCAGGCCAAGGCCCAGCCCGCGCGAGGCGCCGATGATCAGTGCGGTTTTTGGCGTAGACATGAAAGGCTTCCTTTGAAATCGCGGTTCAGGGAGTTCAGCGCATAACAGTAGCAGTTTCAGCGTTCGAGCAGGATGCGCCCACGGCTCAGGTCGGCGAGCTGGGTTTGCAGGGTGTCGATGTGCGCCTCCCCCAGGGCGAGTTGCAGCTCTACGCCGTTGGCGGTGAAGGTTTCTTCCACCACAATCCCGCCGAGTTCAGCGACGCGCAGCTTCACCAGGTTCAGCTCGGAGAAGCCACAGGCGCAGCTCAGAGGTACGCGGCTGATCAGCTCGATGCGCTCGGCATTTTGCAGGCATTTATTGGCCCCGCCGCCATAGGCGCGGGCCAAGCCACCAGTGCCCAGTTGAATGCCGCCGTACCAGCGGATCACCAAGACGGCCACCTGATCAAAGCCTTGGGCCTCGATGGCCGCGAGTATCGGGCGCCCGGCGGTGCCACCGGGTTCGCCGTCATCGCTGCTGCGGTATTGATCGCCCAGCTTCCAGGCCCAGCAGTTGTGCGTGGCGTTCAGGTCGCTGTGTCGCTCGAAAAACGCTTGGGCGTCCTGCGGGCTGGTAATCGGCGCTGCCAAGGTGATAAAGCGGCTTTTGCGTATTTCTTCACGAAACTCGCAAAAACCGGTGAGCGTAAAAGACATAAATCGCTTCGTTTATAGGGCTGGCTTGATGCCGCAGCCTTTGAGAATGATATGGATCAGATTGGTGCCGGCATCTTCCATGTCCTGCTTGGTCAGCTTGGTGCGACCGGTGACGCGGCAGATCTGGGTGGCGAAGTCAGCGTAGTGCTGGGTGCTGCCCCACAGCAGGAAGATCAGATGCACGGGGTCGACGGGGTCCATTTTGCCGGCGTCGATCCACGCCTGGAACACCGCTGCACGGCCACTGAACCAGGCCCGATAGTCCTGGCCGAAATATTCAGTGAGGCATTCGCCACCGCTGATGATCTCCATGGCGAAGATCCGTGAGGCTTGGGGTTGGCGGCGCGAGAATTCCATTTTGGTGCGGATGTAGCGAGCGAGCGCCACGGCCGGGTCATCCTCGGCCGTCAGCGCGTTGAAGGTGCTGTCCCAGAGTTCGAGGATGTTGCTCAGCACTGCGATGTACAGGCCCAGCTTGTTGGTGAAGTAGTAGTGCAAGTTGGCCTTGGGCAGCCCGGCGCTGGCAGCGATGGTGTTCATGCTGGTGCCTTTGTAGCCATGGCGCGCGAATTCATCTTCAGCAGCCTGGAGAATCGCTTGTTCATTCTTTTGCCGAATGCGGCTGGCGGGTTTGCCGCCGTGGTTGCTGTGGGCAGGAACTTCGAGGCTCATGGAGGTTTCCGTGCTGATCGATAGAGACGACGTGTGCACAGATAACCCACCCTCAAGCCTCAGACAAGTCCTGATGCAATAAAACCGTCAAAGCGGTTCCAGGCTGTCGCGTTCCGGGGTGTGGTTTGCGGCGGTGGTACTTGCCTTGGCCTCCGGCAGTAACAGGCACAGGAGGATGGCGGTGATACCGCCGCTGGTGATGGCGGAGTCGAACAGGTTCTGCACCAGTGTCGGCATCAGGTGCAGCAGGTTGGGTTGCGCGGCGATACCCAGGCCAACACCGAACGAGGTGGCGATAATCAGCATGCTGCGTCGATCCAGCGGTGCCTGGGCCAGAATGCGCACGCCGGCCGCGGCCACACTGCCGAACATCACCAGAGTCGCGCCGCCCAGCACCGGCTTGGGGATTTGCTGCAGCACGGCGCCAATCAGCGGAAACAGGCCCAGACAGAACAGCAACACGCCGATGTATAAACCGACGTAGCGGCTGGCCACGCCGGTGAGCTGGATCACACCATTGTTCTGCGCAAACGTGGTGTTGGGGAAAGCGCTGAAAGTGGCGGCGATCATGCAGCTCACCCCATCGCCGAGGACGCCGCCCTTGAGCCGGCTTATATAAGAAGCGCCGCTGATAGGCTGGCGGGCGATCATGCAATTGGCGGTGAGGTCGCCGACGGTTTCGATGCTGCTGATCAGATAAATCAGCGCAATCGGCAGGAAGGCGCTCCAGTCGAAGTTGAAACCAAAGCGGAATGGTGTAGGCAGGCTGACCAATGGCAGGTCAGGCAAAGCCTGGGGAATCAGTTTACCGCTGAACCACGCCGCGAGGCTGCCCAGGGCCAGGCCGATGATGATGGCCGACAGGCGTACCCAGGGAGTGTTCGAGCGGTTGAGCAGGATGATCGTCAAAACCACGAACAGGCCCAGCGCCAGGTTGGCGGGGGCGCCGAAGTCCGGTGCATTGAAACCGCCGCCGAGGTCGGTGATACCCACTTTGATCAGGCTGATGCCGATCAGCGTAATCACAATGCCGGTCACCAGCGGTGTGATCACGCGGCGCAGCTGGCCGATAAAGCGGCTCAATACAATCTGTACCGCCGCGCCAAAGAAGCACACGCCGAAAATCATCGCCAGAATGTCTTCCGGGCTGCCGCCGCGTTGTTTCACCAGAAAGCCTGCAGACAACACCGCGCCGAGAAACGCAAAGCTGGTGCCTTGCAGGCAGATCATGCCGGCACCGATACCAAACGGCCTGCGTGCCTGGATGAAGGTGCCTACGCCGGAAACCATCAACGCCATGCTGATCAGGTAGGGCAAGTGGGCGGTGAGGCCGAGGGTGGAGCCAATAATCAGAGGCGGCGTGATGATGCCGACGAACGCCGCCAATACATGTTGCAGCGCCGCGAGGAGAGCCGGCAGTGGTTTCGGCCGGTCGTTGAGGCCGTAGATGAGGTCGCTGGGGCTGGAGGATTCTGGGGGCATGGCGGGTCAACTCAAGGCGGATGGTTCAAGGTCCTTGAGTCCTTGCAAAAAGCTGTCCATGTGCTCAGCTTTTTGTGCGAGGCCCGAATCAGCGGGTGGCGGCCAGGCTTTCAAGGAAGCTTTCCAGCACCAAATGAGGGCGACGGCCCTTGCGCGTGACCGATGCCAGGCTCAAATCGTAAAAACGTGTAGCCGGTTTCAGCGCACGCAGTCGGCCTTGTTGTACCCACAGGCTGGCGTAGTGATCGGGCAGGTAGCCGATATAACGCCCGGTGAGAATCAGGAACGCCATGCCTTCACGGTCTGACGCACTGGCGGTGCAGTTGAGCGCCTGGTAATGGGCCTGGATTTCCGCAGGTAAGCGGAAGGTGGGGGCGATGGCGTCCTGGCTGTCGACGCGCTCATCGTCGAGTTGCTTGTTGTCGGCGTAAAACAGCGGGTGGCCGACCGCGCAATAGAGCAAGGAACGTTCGCTGTACAACGGCTGGTATTCCAGGCCCGACAGTGCGCTGGCCTGGGGCACCACACCGACGTGCAGACGACCGTCGAGTACGCCTTGCTCCACTTCATTGGGGGCGATCATGCGGATCTGGATCTGCACGTCCGGGCCGCGTTCTTTCAACTGCGCCAATGCGTGGGTGATGCGCATATGGGGCAGGGTGACAAGGTTATCGGTGAGGCCAATGATCAACTCGCCGCGCAAATGTTGGTGCAGGCCGTTGACCTCGGTGCGAAAACTTTCCAGGGCACTCAGCAGTTGCAGGGCAGATTGATAGACCTCGCGGCCTTCTTCCGTCAGGGAAAAACCGGCGCGACCGCGTTGGCAGAGTCGTAGCCCGAGTCGTTGCTCAAGGTCGCTCATCTGCTGGCTGATGGCCGAGCGCCCGATGCCGAGGACGGTTTCCGCTGCCGAGAAGCCGCCGCACTCCACCACGCTGCGAAAGATGCGCAGCAGGCGAATATCGAAGTCACTGACTTGGGCCAAAGGGTCGGGACGACGGCTGCTCATAGTTTAGTGAAGTCCTGACTGAAGGTTAGAAGAGTTGGATTTCACCGACTTTATCCCCGTGGCAATTTAGCTGCAACAACGCTTTTTCAATCCCGACGCTGCCTTTTGCCCTGCGAGGTTTTGCTGATGAACATGCCCGAAAACGCCCCATCGTCCCTGGCCAGCCAATTGAAGCTGGATGCGCACTGGATGCCTTACACCGCCAACCGCAACTTCCAGCGCGATCCCCGCCTGATCGTGGCCGCCGAAGGTAGCTGGTTGACCGATGACAAGGGGCGCAAGGTCTATGATTCGTTGTCGGGCCTTTGGACCTGTGGCGCCGGGCATACGCGCAAGGAAATCCAGGAAGCGGTCGCCAAGCAATTGGGCACCTTGGACTACTCTCCAGGTTTCCAGTACGGTCATCCGTTGTCCTTCCAGTTGGCGGAAAAGATCACCGACCTGACCCCAGGCAACCTGAATCATGTGTTCTTCACCGATTCGGGCTCTGAATGTGCCGATACGGCGGTGAAGATGGTGCGGGCCTACTGGCGCCTGAAAGGCCAGGCCACGAAGACCAAGATGATTGGTCGCGCCCGTGGTTACCACGGCGTGAACATTGCCGGTACCAGCCTGGGCGGTGTGAACGGTAACCGTAAGCTGTTTGGCCAGGCGATGATGGATGTTGACCATCTGCCTCACACCTTGCTGGCCAGCAACGCCTTCTCCCGGGGCATGCCGGAGCAGGGCGGTATTGCCTTGGCCGATGAGTTGCTCAAGCTGATCGAGCTGCATGACGCGTCGAACATCGCAGCCGTATTTGTCGAGCCTATGGCCGGTTCCGCTGGGGTATTGGTGCCACCGCAGGGGTATCTCAAGCGTCTGCGCGAAATTTGCGACCAGCACAATATCCTGTTGGTGTTCGACGAAGTGATCACGGGCTTTGGCCGCACCGGCTCGATGTTCGGTGCCGACAGCTTCGGCGTGACCCCGGACCTGATGTGCATTGCCAAGCAAGTTACCAACGGCGCGATCCCGATGGGCGCGGTGATTGCCAGCAGCGAGATCTACCAGACCTTCATGAACCAGGCGACGCCGGAATACGCAGTGGAGTTCCCCCACGGTTACACCTACTCGGCGCACCCGGTGGCTTGCGCGGCGGGCTTGGCGGCATTGGACCTGTTGCAGAAAGAAAACCTGGTGCAGAGCGTAGCCGAAGTCGCGCCGCACTTTGAGAATGCGCTGCACGGTTTGAAGGGCAGCAAGAATGTGATCGATATTCGCAACTACGGCCTGGCCGGTGCGATTCAGATTGCCCCGCGTGATGGAGATGCCATCGTGCGTCCATTCGAGGCCGGCATGGCGTTGTGGAAGGCCGGTTTCTATGTGCGTTTTGGCGGCGACACCCTGCAGTTCGGGCCAACCTTCAACAGCAAGCCGCAGGACCTGGACCGTCTGTTTGACGCGGTCGGCGAAGTGCTGAACAAGATCGACTGATTTCTCCTTCTATATAGAACAATTTTTCAGGAGCCCTGCATGAGCCTTATCCAGCATTTGATCAACGGTGAACTGGTCAACGACAGCGGTCGTAGTGCCGACGTCTATAACCCGTCTACCGGGCAGGTGATTCACCAGGTGCCTTTGGCCAGCCGTGAAACCATTCAACAGGCGATTGACTCAGCCAAGGCGGCGTTTCCGGCTTGGCGCAATACGCCGCCGGCCAAGCGTGCCCAAGTGATGTTTCGTTTCAAGCAACTGCTGGAGCAGAACGAAGCACGGATCTCGCAGTTGATCAGCGAAGAACATGGCAAGACCCTGGAAGACGCCGCGGGTGAACTCAAGCGTGGGATCGAGAACGTGGAGTACGCGTGCTCGGCGCCGGAGATTCTCAAGGGTGAATACAGCCGCAACGTAGGGCCGAACATTGATGCGTGGTCGGACTTCCAGCCGTTGGGCGTGGTGGCGGGTATCACCCCGTTCAACTTCCCGGCGATGGTGCCGTTGTGGATGTACCCGCTTGCGATTGTCTGCGGTAACTGTTTCATCCTTAAACCTTCAGAGCGCGACCCGAGTTCGACGCTGTTGATCGCGCAGCTGTTGCAGGAAGCCGGACTGCCCAAAGGCGTGCTCAGCGTGGTGCATGGCGACAAGGGCGCGGTGGACGCACTGATCGAAGCGCCGGAAGTCAAAGCCTTGAGCTTTGTAGGCTCTACGCCGATTGCCGAGTACATCTATTCCGAAGCGACCAAACGTGGCAAGCGCGTGCAGGCGCTGGGTGGGGCGAAGAATCACGCGGTGCTGATGCCGGATGCAGACCTGGATAACGCTGTGAGTGCCCTGATGGGCGCGGCTTATGGTTCCTGCGGTGAGCGTTGCATGGCGATCTCAGTGGCTGTGTGCGTGGGCGATCAGGTAGCGGATGCATTGATCGCCAAGCTGGTGCCGCAGGTCAAGGCGTTGAAGATTGGTGCGGGCACTTCTTGCGGGCTGGATATGGGCCCGTTGGTGACGGGGCAGGCGCGAGATAAAGTCAGTGGCTATATAGAAGACGGTGTGTCGGCGGGGGCTGAGCTGGTCGTTGATGGCCGTGGCTTGAGTGTTGCCGGGCATGAGCAAGGTTTTTTCCTCGGTGGCAGCTTGTTTGACCGCGTCACCCCTGAGATGCGTATCTATAAAGAAGAGATCTTTGGGCCGGTGCTGTGCGTAGTGCGGGTGGATAGCCTGGAAGCGGCGATGCAACTGATCAACGATCATGAATACGGCAACGGTACTTGCATCTTCACCCGTGACGGTGAAGCGGCGCGTCTGTTCTGTGATGAGATTGAAGTCGGCATGGTGGGGGTTAACGTGCCGCTGCCAGTGCCGGTTGCGTATCACAGCTTTGGTGGCTGGAAGCGCTCGCTGTTTGGCGACTTGCATGCCTATGGGCCGGATGGGGTGCGTTTCTATACCCGCCGCAAGGCGATCACCCAGCGTTGGCCGCAACGGGCCAGCCATGAAGCGTCGCAATTCGCCTTCCCTAGCCTGTAAGGCTCGGTAGGTAAAAGGCCGGCCCCTTGGGGCCGGCCTTTGCGTGATTGGGGCTTTTTGACTTATATGACAGAAATGTGAAAAAGAAGGTTGACGGCAGATTCTGGAAGCCTATAATTCGCCCCACTTCCGGCGCAGTCGAAACGGAAAACTCCTTGATAAACAATGGGTTATGCAGTTTTCGGCAGCAAGTTGCTTCAGTTCATCGAAGCCAAAAGGAAGTTGGAAAAGAGGTGTTGACAGCAGCGTGTAACGCTGTAGAATTCGCCTCCCGCTTACGAGAGATCGCAAGCGCAAGTGGTTGAAGTTGTTGAAGAAATCTTCGAAAACTTCTGAAAATAACCACTTGACAG
>NZ_JAENSV010000055.1:0-31348 GCF_016613265.1 Pseudomonas sp. MF6751 | reverse complement strand
GCTGACAAAGACTGATTGATCGTCGTATGCTTTTTCATGGGCTCGCCCTCGCTGTCGTTGGCTTCTATAAGAATGCCACCGTGGCGCATAGACGCCTCGGCTTGGGCGAGTCCATCTAATTACAGGGGCAATGCCATATAGAACTGCGTACCCTGCCCTGGCCGTGAGTACACACCCATGCGGCCGCCGTGCAATTGCACGATTTCCTTGCACAGTGCCAACCCCAGGCCCGCACCGCCTTTCTTGCGGCCCACCTGTACAAAGGGTTCGAAGATCCGCCCTTGCTGGCCGTAGGCAATGCCTTCGCCGTTATCCTCGACGCTGATAATCACCCGCTCGCCATGCCGTCGTGCCTGCAGACGAATCTGCCCGCCTTCGGCGGTGTGGCGCAGGGCATTGCCCAGCAGGTTGTCGAGCACCCGCTCCAGTTGCACTTGGTCGGCATACAGCCGTGGCAACTCAGGTTGGGCTTCTACCAGCAACTCAATGTGCTGGGCGTTCGCAGGCTCAGCAAACCGAGCCCGTGCGTGCTCCAGCAAGTCGGTGACATCGCACGTGCCCAGGGTGAGTTTTTGCAGGCCGTTCTGGTAGCGCGAGAAGTTGAGCAGGTCGTTGATCAACTGCATCAGGCGCTGCATTTCTTCATTGACCGTATCCAGCAGGTCCGCCTCGCGGGAGTCCGGGGGGAACTTGGCGCGCTCACGGAACAAGCCAAAGGCCATGTGCATACCGGTAACCGGCGTGCGCAGCTCATGGGAGGCGCGCAACACGAACTCGCTGCGCACCCGTTCGAAGGCGCGCTGTTCAGTCACATCATGCAGCACCATCACGGCCCCGAGAATGTGCCCCTGTGTATGGCTGACCGGGGTCAGGCTGTAGGTCAGCAGGCGCAACTCACCCTCGACTTCCACCTCCAGATCGTCCGGGGCCCGCTCCAGGTTGCCGCCGCGCAGCACCAGTTGCAGTTGTTCATCCATTTCCGCACGACCCATGGCTTCGCCAAGACCTTGACCCAGCCGCTCCTCATCCCAGCCCAATTGGCGCTGCGCTACAGGGTTGAGGTGCTCCAGGCAGCCTTGGCGATCAATCATCAACAGGCCGTCATCAATACTGTCGAGCACCGCTTGCAGGCGCTGTTGGCCGGCCAGCAGCTCATCGATGTTAGTGGCCTGATGTTGGCGCAACGCTTCGGCCATGATGCCGAAACGGCGGGTCAAAAGGTTCATTTCCGCTGCGGAGGATATCGGCAGCGTGACTTCAAAGTCGCCCTGTCCGATCTTGTCGGCGGCCTTGGCCAGGGCCTCGATGGGACCACCGAAACGCCGGGCGATGCCATGGGCCGTGACGAAACCGATGATCAGCACCGCGAGCCCTACCAGCCCGAGCAGGCCCGCTATCAACAGGGCGCGCTCACGGGATTTATGCTCACTGGTACTGATATTTTCCAGGGCCCGCTTGTGGTCGGCGATCAAGCCGTTGCGCAGTATGTTGAAGGTCTCGGTGAGTTTTTCCTTGCTGCCCGCAGGCGGTGATGTCTGCTGGGATTGGTCAAACGCCTTGAGCAGATTCTGGTAATCCGAGCGTGCCTGGCTGAAACCATGGTTTTTGCCGTCGACCTGCTCATGGGCGATGCCCTGGTCCAACAGATCGAAATAATGCTGCTTGGAGGCTTGCAGGGCGTCTGGGTCGGGACGCTTCTCCAGCATCATGATCAACTGGTCGCCCAGGCTCTGACGCAATTTGAGCCCCAGGTCCAGGGTGATGAAATTACTGCGGATCAGCGATTCCTGGGTCTTGGCCATTTGCATGACGCTGACCAAGCCCAGGACCAACCCCAGCAAAGCCACGGTAATCAAGGCTGAGATGCTCAGGAATAACCGGGTGCGCAGTTTCATCGCGAGCTTCATAAGGTCCTGTTCAAAGGTTGTACTGCTTGCGTTTGCGGTACAGCGTCGACGCATCGATGCCGAGTGTGCGGGCCGCTTGGTCCAGTGTGTCGCTGGTCGCAAGTACGGCGCCGATATGGGCTTTCTCCAGCTCGTCAAGGCTTAAAGCCGACCCGATACGCGGTGCATTGTTGGCCGGTTGCTCAGCCATCCCCAGGTGGCTGATCTCAACCTTCTCCTGGGGGCAGATGATGCTGGCGCGTTCCACTACGTTGCGCAGTTCACGAATATTGCCGGGCCAGCGGTAGTTCAGTAGCGCTTCGCGGGCATTATCGCTGAAGCCGCGCGCCGGGCGTGCGTATTCCTTGACGAAGCGGGCAAGGAAGCGGTCAGCCAGGGTCAGGATGTCTTCACTGCGTTCGCGCAGCGGGGGCAAGTGCAAGGTGATGACATTCAGACGGTAGAGCAAGTCTTCACGGAAACGGCCATCGCGCACCATGTCTTCCAGGTTCAGGTTGGTGGCTGCGAGGATGCGCACGTCAGCGCGGCGGGTGACCGGGTCGCCCACGCGCTCATACTCTTTGTCTTGGATAAACCGCAGCAACTTGGGTTGCAACGTGAGGGGGAAATCGCCGATCTCGTCGAGAAACAGCGTACCGCCGTCCGCCTGGTTCACTCGGCCCAGAGTGCTTTCACTGGCGCCGGTGAATGCGCCGCGGCTATGGCCGAACAGTTCGCTTTCCATCAGTTCGGCGGTCAGTGACGGGCAGTTGATGGTCACGCAGGACTTCTTCGAGCGCTTGCTCCAGCCGTGTATCGCCCGGGCCAACTCACCTTTACCGGTGCCGGACTCGCCGAGAATCAAGATATTGGCGTCCGTCCCGGCCACCTGCCGCGCGGTTTCCAGCACCACCATCATTGCCGGGCTATGGGAGTCCAGGCCGTCTTTGGGCTGGCGCACCTCGCCTTCCAGCGCTTCCAGCCGCGCAGAGAGCTGACGCACCTCCAGCTGTTTGGCCGTAGCCAGGCGCAGTTGGTCGGGGCTGCAAGGCTTGACCAGGTAGTCGGCGGCGCCAGCCTGGATGGCGTCCACGGCGGTATCCACGGCCGAATGGGCGGTCACAATCACCACGCGCATCCACGGAGCCTGCACGCGCATCTGGGCCAGCACGTCCAGGCCATTGTCCTCGCCCAGGCGCAGGTCGAGGAAGCACAGGTCGAACACCTGACGCTGCATCAGGGCATCGGCCTGGGCGGCGCTGTTCGCGGTGGCGACGGTGTAGCCCTCATCTTCCAGGCAATAGCGGAAGGTGCGCAGGATCGCGGATTCGTCATCCACTAAAAGAATGCGGCCTTGAAGTTCCTTGGCTGAATCCATCTGTCCCGCACTCCTTAACTATAAATGTGATGGTGTTTAGTCCCGGAATAATCGGGCAAGTTGCATGGTTTATTCTGATTCATAAAAGGCTTCTTCGTGCAGCTATCTGAGCGCCTTCCTACAGACGACGTCTGAGGGCATTTTCCCGTCCTTTCACCCTTCGATCCTTCGATGTATGCGCTGGGTGTCTGGTTCCGACCCCTGACCATCGTGCATTTCGCACGGCCTGCAAGGAGGCATCGTGCAGGATGCTAGGCGACGAATCTATCGAGCAAGTGTAAATGCTTGATTTTATTGTGTTTTATTTTGCAATAAAGCTGGCATGCACTCTGCAATATCTCCCCCAAGAGCGTCATGAACGAATAATCAGAATGCGGGAGTAATGCAGCATGACTCGCCAAAGCCTCAGCCATTTGCGTGTATCGCCGCTGCGCTTGCAGCAGGGCCTGTTCGCCAGCCTGGCCTTGATGGTCACGTTGATTGCCGGCCAGCAGCTGCAGCATTGGCAGGAGCGTGCGCAGCCAGCCCCGCAATTTGAACGCCCTGTCATGACTCAGACCCATTTCCGTTCCATTGGCAGCGCCAGCGTCGATGTGACTGCCCCGCAATTGAGCCTGGTAGACCAGGGTTCCACTCTGGACGAACTGCCGGCCCATGACCGTTGGGTGTTCTAGGCAAAAACGTCGCTCGTGTTGAGCGGCTGCACGGTATCACCGCTGTTACCCCTATAGAAGCATAAGGAGAATCACCATGTTGAGTTGGGCAATCACATTTCTGATCATCGCCATTGTGGCTGCAGTCCTAGGCTTCGGTGGTATCGCTGGCACCGCCACCGGCATCGCCAAGATCCTGTTTGTGGTCTTCCTGGTGATGTTTATCGCTTCGTTCTTCTTTGGTCGCAAAGGCCGAGGTTGAATATGGTCACCCTGCCTTTTAAAACCCTTGCTGCCGCCCTGCTGTTGGGCGGCAGCGGCCTGGCCATGGCCGCCAACGACGGCCAATCCCGGGCTAACGAATTGCTCAGCGCAGATCCGCAGTACCGTGAAACCTGGCAAGACGTGGTGAAGAAAGAGGAACGCCTGCCTGAATGGGTGATGAACCTGTCGGGCACGGCTGAGCAAATGAATGCCGTTGAGGAAGATGGCGACAAGTACTTGGTCGGGCCGCTCTGCGAAACCGCAGACACCTGCCTGAACAAGCGCCTGATCGTCGCCTTCAGCCTCGACAAGGAAGATGCCTACGCCATGTTGGTGGAGGTCCCGGCGGGTTTGCCAGCGGACAAGTCCCCGACACGGCACGCCGACTACCGTTTTCTCGGTAAGCCGGACGAGGGTATGCAAAAGCTGTTGATGGAACAGCTCAAGAAAGATCCGAATTGGTACTAGGTTCCGTCTGACGGAGCCGGCGTCCATAGAAGGAAGCCCTTGTGCTTCTTTCTGTTTGCATCGCTCCTTGAGTGATGCATGACCAGGGGGCCGGGTTGCTCTGATCGATCAGGATCGGCGTGACCTACGGGTACAGGGAGTACCTGCGCAAGGGCCGGGTCAGGCGAAAAGCTGCGACGCAAGTTCACAAGACCTCAAGCTTGCTGAACTTGCGGCGGGCTTACGACTCTCATTCCCGCGTTTCATGCCGCCTATAGCCGCAGTTTTGTTTTTTGCGTCTGGCCAACCATTACTGGGTATGTCGGCGTGACCATCTATCGAGAATTTTTCAATCGCGCTATAGGATCTTTCCGGTCCTAGGTGATGGATTTCTCAGACATTTCTGCCAGCCAATCGAAGTCGTCCAGTATCTCTGCGCGAGCCTGATTTGGCTGCTTAACGGCATATTCACCCGCTCGAATGGCGGATACGAACTGACCGTTTGGACAAATATTTTCAAAAAAAGCCATGCCGATTCGGCATAGGGTAGGCGTTTACGGCATTAGACGTCGCTCCCTTGCATGGGAATAGTTGCGCCTTTTTTCGCCTGCCAGTAAGCCATTTCGGCCACGCTGCGGTGACCTTCCATGGAGGCAGATGCACACACTTTTTCGCTTTCGAGCGTTGCAGCTGGCGCATTTGCCGTAAGTCCACTTGAAGCAAGGGTAATGACATGAAGAAGGCAAAGCTAAGCCTCGCCTGGCAGATCCTCATCGGTTTGGTACTGGGCATTGCAATCGGTGCCGTGCTCAACCATTTCAGTGCTGAAAAGGCCTGGTGGATCAGCAATGTGTTGCAGCCGGCGGGCGATATCTTTATCCGCCTGATCAAGATGATCGTGATCCCGATTGTGATTTCTTCGCTGATCGTCGGCATTGCCGGTGTAGGCGACGCGAAAAAGCTCGGTCGTATCGGCGTCAAAACCATCCTCTACTTCGAAATCGTCACCACCATCGCCATCGTGGTGGGCCTGTTGCTCGCCAACCTGTTCCACCCAGGCGCTGGCATCGACATGAGTACCCTGGGTACCGTCGATATCTCCAAGTACCAGGCAACTGCCGCCGAAGTGCAGCATGAACATGCGTTCATCGAGACCATCCTCAATCTGATCCCCTCGAACATCTTCGCCGCAGTCGCTCGAGGCGAGATGCTGCCGATCATCTTCTTCTCGGTGTTGTTCGGCCTGGGCCTGTCGAGCCTCAAGCCTGAACTGCGCGAACCGCTGGTGACCATGTTCCAGGGCGTGTCCGAGAGCATGTTCAAAGTCACTCACATGATCATGAAGTACGCCCCTATCGGTGTATTTGCACTGATCGCGGTGACGGTCGCCAACTTCGGCTTCGCCTCGCTGCTGCCGCTGGCCAAGCTGGTGATCCTGGTTTACGTCGCGATCCTGTTCTTTGCCTTTGCAGTACTGGGTTTGATCGCACGCCTGTTTGGCTTCTCGATCCTCAAGCTGATCCGCATCTTCAAAGATGAGTTGGTATTGGCTTACTCCACCGCCAGCTCCGAAACCGTGCTGCCGCGTGTGATCGAAAAGATGGAAGCCTACGGCGCGCCGAAAGCGATCTGCAGCTTCGTGGTGCCGACCGGCTATTCGTTCAACCTCGACGGTTCGACTCTGTACCAGAGCATCGCGGCTATCTTCATTGCCCAGTTGTATGGCATCGACCTGTCGATCGGCCAGCAACTGATGCTGGTACTGACCCTGATGGTGACCTCCAAAGGTATCGCCGGCGTGCCGGGCGTGTCCTTCGTGGTGTTGTTGGCGACGCTGGGTAGCGTGGGCATCCCACTGGAAGGCTTGGCGTTTATCGCCGGTGTCGACCGTGTGATGGACATGGCGCGTACCGCCCTGAACGTGATCGGCAATGCCTTGGCCGTACTGGTTATCTCCCGTTGGGAAGGCATGTACGACGACGCCAAGGGCGAGCGCTACTGGAATTCCCTGCCGCACTGGCGCAGCAAGGAAGCCCTGCCTACGGCACAAGCCACCCGTAGCTGATTGCAGATTGATCGAAAACAAACCCCGGAAAATTCCGGGGTTTGTCGTTTCTGCCAGCCCCGTTATCATTCGCCCCATCTTTCGGGGGACTTATCTGATGCTCAATGGCCTGTGGCTTGGCTTCTTTGTCGTGGCAATGGTGTCAGCACTGGCGCAATGGCTGGTGGGCGGTAACGCCGGGATCTTCGCGGCGATGGTCGAAAGCATTTTCGCCATGGCCAAATTGTCGGTGGAGGTCATGGTGCTGCTGTTCGGTACCCTGACGTTATGGCTGGGCTTTCTGCGGATTGCCGAAAAAGCCGGGATCGTCGATTGGCTGGCCAAGGCCCTCGGCCCGCTGTTTCGCCGCCTGATGCCGGAAGTGCCCGCCGGGCACCCCGCGATCGGTTTGATCACCCTCAACTTTGCCGCCAACGGCCTGGGCCTGGATAACGCTGCTACGCCCATCGGCCTGAAAGCCATGAAGGCGCTGCAAGAACTCAACCCCATCCCCAATACGGCGACCAACGCTCAGATTCTGTTCCTGGTGCTCAACGCGTCCTCGCTGACGCTGTTGCCGGTGACCATTTTCATGTACCGCGCCCAGCAAGGCGCCGCGGACCCGACGCTGGTGTTCCTGCCGATCCTGCTGGCCACCAGCGCCTCGACCCTGGTGGGCCTGCTGTCGGTGGCGGTGATGCAGCGTCTGCGGCTGTGGGACCCTGTGGTGCTGGCCTATCTGGTCCCCGGCGCGTTGATACTGGGTGGCTTCATGGCGCTGCTGGCGACCCTGTCTGCCACAGCGCTGGCCGGTTTGTCGTCGATCCTGGGCAACCTCACGCTGTTTGGCCTGATCATGCTGTTCCTGGTGATCGGTGCGTTGCGCAAGGTCAAGGTGTACGAGGCATTTGTCGAAGGTGCCAAGGAAGGCTTCGACGTGGCCAAGAACCTACTGCCCTATCTGGTGGCGATGCTGTGTGCGGTTGGCGTGTTGCGTGCCTCGGGCGCCTTGGAGTTCGGCCTGGAAGGGATTCGCCATGTGGTGGCCTGGACTGGCCTGGATACGCGCTTCGTCGACGCTCTGCCGACCGCGATGGTCAAGCCGTTCTCCGGCAGTGCGGCACGGGCGATGCTGATCGAGACCATGCAGACCCAGGGTGTGGACAGCTTTGCGGCGTTGGTGGCGGCGACGATACAGGGCAGTACTGAAACCACGTTTTATGTGCTGGCTGTGTACTTCGGCTCGGTAGGCATCCAGCGGGCGCGGCATGCGGTGGGATGTGCGTTGTTCGCGGAGTTTGCTGGTGTGGTCGCGGCTATTTCGGTGTGCTACTGGTTTTTTGGTTAAGGCCACAATCGTTATCGCAGGCAAGCCAGCTCCCACAGTTTGATGTGTGAACACAGTAAAATGTGGGGCTGGCTTGCCTGCGATGAGGCCTTCAAGGTTTCAGAGCGGTATTGCCCTGACTGACTACCCAATCCACCACCTGCTTATTCAACTGATCCCCAGCCTGGCCAAAAGCAGCCACCACCGCTGGCACCTTGGCGTCACTCACTGGCTGCCTCACTTCAAACCGGCGGCTGGCGATAATCCTTTGATCACGCCCACGCACCAATCGCGCGTCGAGGCGAATCACCACCTCCACCGCTTTGCCTCGATACTCACTCTGAAACGCCTGCAACTGCCCGCCCAGTTCATAGTCGGCTTGCAGGTTGGTCTCGTCGGTACTCAACAATGTCACGCGCCCGTCGCGCTGGAAGCCATCCAGCAGGCGATTACGCAGCAGCACCGGCGCCGGGTCGCTCCAGCGTGAATTCGCGTAGTTGCTGATCAAGTTGCCATTTGGCACTACGGCGATGCGCGGGCTATCGAGAAACTCGCTGGTCTGCGGCTTGGTCACGCGCAGCGACCAACTCACCGGCGTGCCTTGGCTGGCCGGTTGGGCGGACGCCAGGCGGTACACGTCCGATGGGTCCGGCTTGGGCAGGATCGAGCACGCGCTGACCAGTGCCAGGGCCATGGGGACGATCATGTGGTAAGCACGCTTCATGGCGTGAACTCCTTGTTCTTGTCACTGCCCAGCAGGTAACCGCTGGGGTTGGCTTCCAGGCGGCGAGAGATGGCGCGCAGCGAGCCGAGGGTTGCACGCAGCTCGCGCACGGCTGGCGCCAGCTCGTTAAGGCCCTGCATGCCGCTGTTCACCGAGTCCTGGTTATTGGTCAGCAAGGTATTGATGGTGGCGGTGCTTTGCTCCAGGGATTTCATCGCCTGCTCGGCGCTGCCGAAGGCTTGCTTGCCTTGTTCACTGAGCAAACCATTGGCGCTGCGCATCATCACCGTGGTTTGCTCCAGCGCCGCGCCCGCCTGTTTGCTCACCTGCATCAATTGCTGCATCACCACCTTGATGTCGCCGCGTTGCTCGGCAATGGCGCCGGTGGTTTGTTGCAGGTTATCCAAGGTGTTGCTCAGGCGTTCGACGTTTTCCCGCGAGAACAGGTGATTGGCGTTGTGCAGCAGCAGGTTGACGCTGGTCATCAGGTCGTTGCTGTTATTGAGCAGGCGTGCGATAGGCGATGGCGACGCGATGATTTCCGGCAGGTTGCCGTCCTTGCCCTTGAGCTCCGGGCTCTGCGGGGTGCCCCCACTGAGCTGGATGATCGAGGTGCCGGTGATACCGGTCAGGGCCAGTTTGGCCTGGGTGTCTTCCTTGATTGGCGTTTGCCCGGCCAGGCGGATGCGAGCCAGGACGCGGCGTGGGTCTTTGGGGTCCAGCCGCAGGCTGATGACATCGCCCACCTTGATGCCGCTGTACTGCACCGCACTGCCCTGGGACAGGCCGCTGACCGCTTCGTTGAAGATCACTTCGTAATCCTGGAAGGCGGTATCGACGCTGGATTTGGCCAGCCACAGGCCAAACAGCATCGCGCCGACCACCACAATTACGCTGAACAGTCCGATCATCACATGATGGGCTCGGGTTTCCATGTCATACCTCGTTGAGCGATTGAGCGGCATCCAATGCCGCGCGGCCCCGGGGGCCGTGGAAATATTCGTGAATCCAGGCGTCGTCCGTTTCCGAAACGACATCGATGGCGTCGGCCACCAGCACTTTCTTCTGCGCCAGCACCGCCACACGGTCGGTGATGGTGTACAGCGTGTCGAGGTCGTGGGTGACCAGGAACACACTCAAGCCCAGCGCATCGCGCAGGGTGAGGATCAGTTGGTCGAATTGCGCCGCGCCAATGGGGTCGAGACCGGCGGTGGGTTCGTCCAGGAACAGGATGTCCGGGTCCAAGGCCAGTGCGCGGGCCAGGGCCGCGCGTTTGATCATGCCGCCGGATAACGAGGCCGGGTATTTATCGGCCGCCGACAGCGGCAACCCTGCCAGGGCCAGCTTGACCGCCGCCAAGTGCTCGGCATCGGCGCGGCTGAGGCCGGCGTGCTCGATCAATGGCAAGGCCACGTTCTCGGTCACCGTCAGCGAGGAAAACAGCGCGCCCTTCTGGAACAGTACGCCAAAGCGGCGTTCTACCAGTGAGCGTTCATGTTCAGGCAGGCTCGGCAGGTTTTTGCCGAACACCCGCACTTCGCCTTCGCTGGGGCGCCGCAGGCCAACGATGCTGCGCAACAACACGGATTTACCGCTGCCAGAGCCCCCCACCACCGCCAGGATCTCGCCCTTGTACAAATCCAGGTCGAGGTTCTCATGCACGCTTTGGCTGCCAAAGCGATTGCACAAGCCACGCACTTCAATCACCGCCTCGGTGGGCGCACGGTGTAGACGACTCACCAGCCCATCTCCATGAAAAACATCGCTGCGACCGCATCCAGCACGATCACCACAAAGATCGATTGCACCACGCTCGACGTGGTATGCGCGCCGACTGATTCGGCACTGCCGCTGACTTTGAAACCTTCCAGGCAGCCAATGGCCGCGATCAAAAAGGCAAAGATCGGCGCCTTCACCATGCCAACCAGAAAGTGCTGCACGCCAATGTCCGATTGCAGCAGCGAAAGAAACATCGCCGGCGAAATATCCAGGGCCACCGCACACACCACACCACCGCCGACGATCCCCGAGAGCATCGCCAGGAAAGTCAGCATCGGCAACGCCACCAGCAGCGCCAGCACGCGCGGCAATACCAACAGCTCCATGGGGTCCAGGCCCAGGGTACGGATGGCGTCGATTTCTTCGTTGGCTTTCATGGAGCCGATTTGCGCGGTGAATGCACTGGCGGTACGGCCGGCGATGAGGATTGCGGTAAGCAACACGCCGAATTCGCGCAGGAAGGAGAAGGCCACCAGGTCCACGGTAAAGATCGTCGCGCCGAAGCTCTTGAGCACGGTGGCGCCGAGGAAGGCCACGACGGCGCCTACCAGAAAGGTCAGCAGCGCGACGATAGGCGCCGCATCCAGGCCCGTCTGTTCGATGTGGGCGACCATGGGCGTCAGGCGCCAGCGCTTGGGCCGCCAAATACCGCGGGCGAAGGTTTCGAGGATCAGGCCGATAAAGCCCAACAGCTTCATTGCGTCTTGCCAGACCGTGTCTACTGCGCGGCCGATGCGAGCCAACACTTGAATGCCGGCGGCCTCTTCCGGCTCTTTGATCGGTACGCAAAAGTCATTCAGGGAGCGGTAGACGGTCTTGAGCAGGGCACGGTCGGCGGCTGCCAGGGTGCAGTCAGTCTGTTCGGCAGAATGTTCGATGCGCGCAGGGCCCAGCAGCTCCACCAGCAGCGAGGCGCCGGCGGTATCCAGCGCACCGAGGCCGTTGAGGTCAATGCGGGCGCCGGCGTCGTATTGGCCGTCGAGTGTGGCCGACAGCTTCTTCAGGTGGGCGTAGTGGGCCAGCGTCCAGTCGCCGGTAATCCGTAGCGAAGGCGGGGTGCTGGACGTATCAAGATGGGCCGCGCCGGCCGTCGTGCGAGTGGTCATAAGCTCCGAGCTTGTTTGGCTATCCACAATTGCTACGTAATAGCACGATCCGGCTTACTTTGGGTTGTCCGCTTGTGCTGTGTCTATCACCTTGAAGCGCAGAACGCCGATGACCTGGCCGTCTTCGGTGAGCACCTGCACCTGCCAGCGTCCCACGGCATCACCTGGGAAATTCTGCTTGTGGGTCCAGGCGCGATAGCCCTCCTTGCGCCCACCATGGATGTCCAGGGCAATGCGGTCGACTTCCTGGCCGTTGAATTTCCATACATGGTAGATCCGCTCATCCAGCCCGCGTGGCGCGTTGATCGCGGTGTACGCATACAGCCCACCACTGCGCAATTGGGCGGCGGTGACTTGCTTGAGGTCGTCGCCCGGCGTGCGGTCTTGCAGTTGGGTGCTGATGGCGACTTCGGTCATCCACAGGGTGGCGGGCGGTACCCAACTGCGCAGGAACCAGCCGGCGCAGCCGATGGCGGCCGTTACCCCCAGCAGCATCGCCCAGCCCTTGAGGCTGCGCAGCGGCAGGCTGACGGCCAGGCTCGGGATCGACAGGACCATGGCCACGCCCAACGCCAGTTTGTAACTCTGGGCGGTGGTCAGGTGCATGATGATTGGCAGCGCGGTCAGCAACGCGGCGAATAGGGTCAGGGTGTGCAAGGCCAGGAACAGCGAGCGTTTGGGCGCCAGCCATTTGTAATACAGCGGGTCGATGATCGACACCAGCGCCGCCGCACCCAGCAGGCCAGTGAACAGCGATTGGCCGCTGTTCCAGGCGGTGGTGACGAAAAAGAACGGCAGGACGAAGAACAGACTTTCCTGGTGGATCATCTGGGTGGCGTAGCGCAGCAGCGGTTCAGGGATCTCGCGATTGAAGACCTTGGTGAACAGTTGCGTAAAACTGTTCTCCAGCATCAGCCACAACCAGCTCACCAGCATGATCACCGCAATCCAGCTAGCCATGCCCTGCTGGCGGTCTACCAGGATGAAGCTGCCCACCCCCGAGATGAAACCGCCGAGTGCAATCACCCCTGGGTAGCGCTTGATCAGTTCTATAACGCGCTGGATGAGGGGCGGCAAGTTCGGCATGGGCGGTTCACTGGTTGTGGGAAAAATCTCAGACAGAATAACGCCTTGGCCCGATATTCTGTGCCTCATTACTCAACAGGTTTGCGATAAAGCCTCAGGCCGATCAAACCAAGGATGATCAGGCCCAGTACGCCCGCACCGATCCAGGTCAAGGCGTCATAACTCAACAGCGGTTTTTCGATGCGCCAGTAGCCCGGCTGCTGGAACGCTTCGCGCATGGCCTGGTTGGTTTGCGCCAGGCTCACGGCCTTGATGCGTTTGACCGGGTCGCTGAAACGTCCATTGGAGTAGTCGCCGGCCGCACTCCAGTAATAGTCGGCCAGTGCGCTGTTGCCCTGCACTGCCCAGGCTTGGCGGGCAATGGCGGCTTGTTGCAGGCGTGTGAATACTGTTGGGTCGAGGCCATCCTTGAGCAACTGGGCCTTGAGGTCTTGCAAGACCTGCTCGGCTTCAGGGAGGTTTTCTCGCTCAAGGTCGGCATTCAGGCTGAGGAACCCAACGCCGCCGAGCACTTCGCGTTCCACCCACGGGCCGTAGGACAAACCGTGCTTGAGGCGCAGTTGCCGGTACAGCGCCCAGTCGAGGTAGTCCTTGAGCAGGTTGTAGGTTTCATCATGCTGGTCGTCCAGTACAGGCTCTGGGAACAGCCAGTGCAGCTTGGCGCCATCGCCCACCCAGCCGCGGATCAGGTCGCGGTGGCTGGCGGCGGTGTGCTGGATTTCCGGGAGGGGGCGATGTTCGCTCGGCTCCACTGGGTCGAGTTGACCATAGGTGCGTTCCAGGTAGGCGGGCAGCAGTTTGTCGAGATCGCCGACGACGATCAGGGTCATGTTGTTCGGCGCGTACCATTCTTTGCGCAGCTTCTCCAACTGGTCGCGGGTGAGGTGGCTGACCTCGGCGCGTTCGGCGCACTTGAGGCCCAGCTCGACGGCCAATTGGTTACTGGCGCTGTGACCGAGGTCCTGGCGATCCAGCAGGCGTTGCAAGTGTGAGTAATGGCCACCGTCTTCGCGCTCCACCACCTGCTTGGCCGCATTGATATGGGCGTCGGTCAGTTGCGTGCGCGTGAGGATTGCCAGCAGCAGGTCCAGCACCTTGCGTTGGTTCTGCGCGGGCGCCTCGATCACGAAGGTGGTGTCGGCGTTGCTGGTGTAGGCGTTCCACTCGCCGCCCAGGGCTTGCATGCGGTCTTCGAGGTCGCCTTCGCTGCCGCCGTCGATACCGCTGAACAGCAAGTGCTCGAACAAGTGCGGCAGTTCTTTTTCTTCGCAACTGAAATCGTCCAGGCCCACACCAACCACCAGGCGAATAGCGACATGCCCACGCTCGGTGCCCGGTTTGAGCAGCAGTTGCAAGCCATTGGGCAAGGTGTAGCCCTCGACTTGCAGGCGGTCAAAGGCAAAGGCGTGTACCGAGCCCAAGAGCAGGCAGGCGAGTAACAGGCGGCGCATAACAAGCTTCCTGGCGAATGAGGTCCATTGTTAACTGACTTCGCTCGCGGGCGTACGTTCAGGGCGAATGGGTGATGTCGGCAATACTTTCGGCGGAGAGCGCGCCAGTGTCGGACGTTTCCAACACTACATAAGCACTGCTGCAAAACAACGAGTTCAAGCGTTTCATGTCGGCAATCAGTTCCAGATGCAGGGAGCTGGTTTCCAGGCTTTGCACGATCTTGCGCTGCAGGCGGCTGACATGGGCGTGGGCCAGGCGGCGTTCCTGGGCGCGGAAGCGGCGCTTTTCGCGCAGTAATTGGCGGGCGCTTTCCGGGTCGCCGCTTAGAAACACCGACAAGCCCAGGCGCAGGTTGGCGATCAACTGGCTGTGCAGGCCACTGAGTTCCTCCAGGCCCACTTCGGAAAATTGCCGGCGCTGCGAGGTCTTCTGTTGCTGGACCTTGCGCAGCATGCGTTCGATCAGGTCACCGGCCAATTTCAAGTTGATCGACAGCTCGATGATCTCTGCCCAGCGGCGGTTGTCCTGTTCACTCAGGTCTTCACGGGGCATTTGCGCCAAGTAGAGTTTGATCGCGCTGTTGAGCGCCTCGACGTCATCGCTGAGGCTACGCATTTGCTGGGTGATTGCGGTTTGGTTGCCGCGCAGCACTTCCTGCATCGAAGTGAGCATATTGTCGATCAGGTCACCCAGGCGCAGGGTTTCGCGGGCTGCGTTCGCCAGGGCCAGGCTTGGGGTATTCAACGAGGCCAGGTCCAGATGGCGAGGTTTGGCTTTGCCATTGGTTTCGGGGCGTTCCGGCAGCAGCCATTCGCATAGGCGTGCCATGGGCCCGATGGTGGGTAACAGGATCAGGCAACGGCTGACGTTGTAGAGCAGGTGGAAGGTGATGACCATGCCCTGGACGCTGTAGTCCAGGCCGTCCATCCAGCCTACGAGCGGGTCGAGCACCGGGATGATCAGCAACAGACCGATCAATTTGTACAACAGGCTGCCCAGGGCCACTTGGCGACCGGCAGTGTTTTGCATGCTGGTGCTGAGAAAGGCCAGTACACCGCTGCCGATGTTGGCGCCGATCACCAGGCCGATGGCCACGTGCAAGCCGATCACGCCGGCACCGGCCAGGGTAGCCGTGAGCAACACCGCAGCAAGGCTGGAGTAGGAAATCATGGCGAACAGCGCGCCGACCAGGGCGTCCAGCAAGATATCGCCGGTCAGCGAAGCGAAGATGACTTTGACGCCCTGGGCATGGGTAATGGGCCCGGCGGCTTCGACGATCAATTGCAGCGCGAGGATGATCAGGCCCAGGCCGATCCCGACCCGGCCCAACTGCCCTGCCCGCGTCTGCTTGCGCGACAGGAAGAAAATCACCCCGAGGAAGATCAGCAGCGGCGACAGCCAGGACAAATCGAACGTCAGCACCCGCGCCATCAAGGCCGTACCGACGTCGGCGCCAAGCATGGTGGCCAAGGCCGGCGTGAGGCTCATCAGCCCTTGGCCGACAAACGAAGTCACTAGCATCGCGGTGGCGTTACTACTTTGCACCATGGCCGTCACCAGGATACCGGCGACAAATGCCAGCCAGCGCTTGGACATGTTCTGCCCGATGACTTGGCGCAAGTTGGAACCGTAGACCCGCAGGATGCCGGTTCGGACGATGTGCGTGCCCCAGATCAGCAGGGTCACGGCGGAAAGCAGATTGAGCAAGGTCAGCATGCTCGGCCCCCCGTGTGGGTGCGCTCCAATAGGAGCGAAGGAAAGTTACCGCGTGCCGTTCTACGTCTTGTACTTAAGCTGTAGTTGGCGAATGGGCTCTGCGCCAGCATCGCATAGCTAAACTCGGGATTGAAACAAAACTGTCATGAAATCAACTTTTTGACAGACGAAAAAATGGGGCGCAAGCGCCCCATTTCAGCAGCGGGTCAGGTTTATTGACCCGGAATATCTTTACGCAGTTTCACTGGATCCTGTTGCTTCTTCTTTTTCGCGATGGCGGTACGCATTTTGATGTTCACCGCTTCCACTGCCAGCGAGAACGCCATGGCGAAGTAGACGTAGCCTTTTGGTACGTGCACGTCGAAGGATTCGGCGATCAGCACGGTACCCACGACCAGCAGGAACGACAGCGCCAGCATTTTCAGCGACGGGTGCTTGTCGATGAACTCGCTGATAGTGCCGGCAGCCAGCATCATCACCAATACCGCAACGACGATGGCGGCAACCATCACCGGCACGTGGGAAACCATGCCGACGGCGGTAATCACCGAGTCCAGGGAGAACACGATGTCGATGATGGCGATCTGGATAATGGTGTAGATGAACTTGCCACCGGCGCCTTTGGGCTCGTCGTGGGTTTCATCTTCACCTTCCAGCGCGTGGTACATCTCCTGGGAGCTTTTCCACAGCAGGAACAGGCCACCGAAGAACAGGATCAGGTCACGACCGGAGATGCCCTGGCCAAACACCACGAACAGGTCGGCAGTCAGTTGCATGACCCAGGTGATCGACAGCAGCAACAGGATGCGCGTGACCATGGCCAACGCCAGGCCGAAGATCCGAGTGCGTGCCTGCATATGCTTGGGCATGCGGCTGACCAGGATCGAAATCATGATGATGTTATCGATGCCCAGGACGATCTCAAGGGCCGTCAGGGTGAAGAAGGCAATCCAGATTTCCGGATTGGTCAGCCATTCCATGTGTATTCCTTTGAGCAAGTGTTAACCGCGCAAGCTGTAGCGCCGCGCGGTGAGTGAGTCGGTACGATTATAGAGTGCTGAACAGCGGAAAAATCCCCATCAGCAATGCGGCGAACATTATGCACAGGCACACCAACACTGCCCACTTGAGTGTGAAGCGCTGGTGATCGCCGAATTCGATACCCGCCAGAGCAACCAACAAGTACGTCGAGGGTACCAGTGGGCTCAGCAAATGCACGGGTTGCCCGACGATCGACGCCCGCGCCATTTCCACCGCGGTGATGCCGTAATGGCTGGCAGCTTCGGCCAGTACCGGCAGTACGCCGTAGTAGAACGCATCGTTGGACATGAAGAAGGTGAACGGCATGCTTACCAGCGCGGTGATCACCGCCAGGTAAGGGCCCATCGCTTCTGGGATGACCGCCAACAGGCTCTTGGACATGGCGTCGACCATGCCGGTGCCCGACAGGATGCCCGTGAAGATACCGGCGGCGAAGATCAAGCCCACCACCGCCAATACGCTACCGGCGTGAGCCGCGACGCGGTCTTTTTGCTGCTGCAGGCATGGGTAGTTGACGATCATGGCGATACTGAACGCCACCATGAACAGCACCGGCAGCGGCAACAGGCCGGCAATCAGGGTGCACATCAACGCCAGGGTCAGGGCGCCGTTGAACCAGATCAATTTCGGACGGCGGGCGTCGGGGAATTGCGACACGCTGATTTCGCTGTGGTCGATCTCGTCGCCCTGCAGGTGCAATTCACCCAGGCGCGCACGTTCGCGCTTGCCGTACATGTAGGCAATCACCAGGATCGCCACCACACCGGCGGCCATGGCCGGGATCATCGGTACGAAGATGTCCGACGGGTCTACATGCAGCGCACTGGCGGCGCGCGCCGTCGGGCCGCCCCAGGGGGTCATGTTCATGACGCCACCGGCGAGAATGATCAGGCCGGCCATGATTCTTGGGCTCATGCCGATGCGCTGGTACAGCGGCAGCATGGCCGCGACGCAGATCATGTAGGTGGTGGCACCGTCACCGTCCAGAGAGACCACCAGGGCCAGTACCGCGGTGCCGACCGACACCTTGAGCGGGTCGCCCTTGACCATCTTGAGGATCTTGCGCACGGCCGGGTCGAACAGGCCGGAGTCGATCATCAAGGCAAAATAGAGGATGGCGAACATCAGCATCACGCCGGTCGGCGCAAGCTTGGTGATGCCTTCGAGCATCATCGGGCCGATCTTCGGTGCGAAACCGCCGAACAGCGCGAACAGGATCGGCACGATGATCAAGGCGATCAGCGCGGACAGGCGCTTGGTCATGATCAGGAACATGAACGTGATGACCATGGCAAAGCCAAGGAAAGTCAGCATAGGAATACTCCAGGCGTAGCGCGGCTAGGGAATGGCGGACCGAGTGGCGGTCAGCGCAGAACGAAAGGCACGAGGCGTACGGGTGGAGTTGGTGCAAACAGGCGGGTACGAGCGGACATCGGGAATCACCATTGTTGTTGTTAACAGCCGGTCTGTTGCCGGCAGTGAGGGCGATCCTAGACGGGGAAGCTTTCAGCCAGCTTTCGCTGAGAAAACAGCTGATGAAGGGCAGGCACCCGTTCTTCAGGTTGACGCAGAACAAAATGTGGGAGCTGGCTTGCCTGCGATAGCGGTGTATCAGCCAACATCTCTTATGGCTGTGACACCGTCATCGCAGGCAAGCCAGCTCCCAAATTTGGAGAGTGGTCGCTGCCAGAATATCAGGGTAGTTCCAGGCCGCCAGCGGCTTTGTGCAAGGCCCGCAAATGCTCACCCACCTGTTTGAGGTTGGTTTCACACGCGGCAATCTCGGCGGCGCGGGATGGATCGAGCAGCGCCCTCACCTCTTTATCCAGCTCGCCGGTCAACGACTGCAACTGCTTCTGGCGTTCGGCGCTTTCTGATTCCAGGCGCTTGGCTTCCGAAGGCTGTGGCAGGCCATAACCCCCACTGTCCAGCAACTCGGCCGGGCGACTCAGGAAGCCGCTGTTGGCGAGAATTTGTTGCAGCGTGTTGTTGGCTTTCTCCATGCCACCGTATTTCAGCTCGCGGGCATTGAGGTAGCGTTGTTTGACCTCATCCTGGGCGAGCATCAGTTGTTTGCGATAGCTGGCCTGCTCCAGCAGCAACAGCGCGGCGCTGGTGCGCAGGTCGGCCTGGGCAAACCATTGGCGACGCGCTTGCGCGTCCAGGGACAACCAGTCTTCGACCTGGGTCTGCTTGATCGGCAGTTGCTTGCGCAGCACATCGAACATGGCCTGGTAGCGCTCGCGGAACGAGTCGAAGTGATACCCCAGCCGCAGTGCCTCGCGCTTGTCATTCAATACGCTGGTATCGGCCAGGCCGCGGGCGCTGAGCACTTCCAGCAAACCGTTGGGGGTGATGTTGTCCAGGCCGGTCAATTGCGGGTTGGCGCTGCCGCTGCGCAACAGTTTCAGGCTTTCGACCGCACAGTTGTTGGAGATAAAGAAGTAGTTGCCGTCATAGCTCCAGTGCATCTGAGCCGCATGTTCGACGGTGTCGTTGATTTCCTGGCGGCTGAGCTTCAGCGGCACCGACGCCAGGCCACGCAGTTCGGTCTTGGTGTACTCATCAATGACCTGGGCCAGCGGCAGTACGAACAGCCGCGACGGGTATTTGCCCACCAGGCCATCCCAGCTCGACAGCTGTACGTCCCCGACAAAGGCGCGGTAAGACAGCACCAGATGCCGGTCCAGGTCCAGTCGGCAATCCGGGCCACGCGGGCGGCCTGGAGCGCAAATCACCAGGCGCAACATGCTATGGCCCCAACGGCTCACCAGGTTCTGGTTGGCTTCGGCAAGCAGATAGTCGATTTCATATACGCGTTCCGGATCGATCTGGCCCAGGGGCGTCTTGGCGAAATCGTTGCCCGCGTTCAGGAAGGCATAGGTGCTGGCGCAGGTGTCCTGTCCGGGCGGGGCCCAGCCGAAGTGATCCTTGTAATAACGGAACAGCGCGGGGCGGCGACACGCGTAGCTGGGGTCCAGGAGGAAGTACTCCATGTTGACCGCTACGAATTCCAGCGGGCTGGTGGTTTCGTAGATGTCCGGGCTGCGTACCACCTGATGGTTGTGCTGCTCACGCTCGCCGCGGCGACCGACATACTGTGGCCAGCCGGCAAGGTCCAGTAGGCGCGGGTCGTCACTGAGGGTAAAGCGGCGGTCGTTCTGGCCACGGCACTGGTCGGGCAAGCCGATCAAGCCGGTAATGCTGTTCTGGCGGCTGCAGCGCTGGATCAGCGTGCGCTCGTCCTTGGACCACAGGCGCGCACGGTCATAGATGTGGGTCAGTTCATGCAGCACGGTGGCGAGCATTTCCCGGCGCACGGTACCGTGGGGGCGATTGGTTTTCTGGGTGGCGGCGCTGCCGTCAGTCAGGCTGGCGAGCAGGTTCTGGTTGAGGTCCAGCTCGGACACCAGGGATGCCTGGCCGTAGGCATTTTCAGGCATCTTGTCGGTCCAGCCGACATCGATACGTCGATCCAGCTGCTCGACAAAGCGCGGCGGCAAGGAACGCAGTGCTTCATCGAGCAATGCCTGGCTGGCCTGCTGTTCGGCCGGGCTTAAGCCTTCGGTCTTGAGCCGCAGTTGCAGGCCGGCCTGGGCTGTACTTGCACACAGCAGCACGGCCCCGGCCAGGAGCCAGGTTTTGAGACGCCTCACAGAGCGAGGATAGCTTCGGCGAGGGTCTGGTCGCTGGCATCACGGGCTTCTGGCACGCGGGTGCGAAGGGTATCGAACGCGGCTTCCAGTTGGGCGCCACGGATCTCGCCATTCGTGGCGACGAAACTGGCGGCGTCATCGTGGGCTTCGCGCACGATCTTGGAGTCGCGGATGGAGGTGGTGGTGTCCGAGGTGAAATCAATGGTGCGCGCCGAGGCACGCACGACGATGTTGCTGGTGGCCTTCAAGGTTTGCGCCTGGGCGACATCGGCCAAAAACAGCAGGCCGAGGGCGGCGACGATCAGCGGGCTACGCATGGGGTGACTCCAATGACAAAGATAGAAATACAACGATGATTATTGGACGAGAATTGCCTGCGCCAGTTCAAGGTCGCTTGCATGAAGTTTTGGCTGGGTACGGCGTAGATAGTCCAGCGCGGACTCCAGGCGTGCGCCCCGCCATTGGCCGTCAGTGGCAATGAAAGCGGCAGCATCATCCCGAGCGGCCATGACCAACTTATTGTCGAACGGCGCAGAGGTCACTTTGCTGGTGGCATACACGCTGACAACAGTGCTCTGGGTGGACACATCCAACGCTGAAGCCATGGGTGACCAGCAGGCGCAAAACAGTACAGGAACAATCAATAAACGGTATGAAAAAGCCATGGGACTCGACAACTGAAAGCGAGCGCCAAGGCTAGCGCAACGGCCGGGCGAGAGCCAGCACCGAGCCAGACGGAGCGGCGGGCGCTCCCGTCTGGTTGCCGTGGATCAGATAGCCAGGATGGCCTGTGCCAGCTGTGCATCGGTAGCGGTATTCAATTGCGGCGCTTGTTGGCGGATCTGGGCCAGGGCGCTTTCCAGTTTCACGCCACGGATGGCGCCTTCGCTGGCGACAAAGCTGGCGGCGTCGTCACGGGCGGCTTGTACGACCTTGTTGTCGCGCAGGGATGAAGTGGCATCAGACGTGGCATCGGAGGTTGCCTTCAGAGCGCCGACGATCGAGTCGGTCGTCATGATCAGGCTGCTCGCGTTGGCATTGGCAGCCAGGGTCAGCATAGCGGCAGTGCACAGCAGGCGAAGACGGGACATGGGGTAACTCCTGTAGACGAATAATAAGGTGGCGCGAAACGGCCACAATGAAACGGACTGGGACTGTCGAGCATCAGACGCACGCTCTACAGGGTTCGCCACGTGGTGAGTGGATATTAGGCGTGTGCCGGGCTATTCGGAAGCCTGCAATTAAACTGTACCTGTCATATTTTACTAATTTTAAACTGTATCTGTAGGTTTGGATTGAGCTATTCCAATGCGCTGTCGCAGATACAACAAAGCCCGCCTCCGGTTACCCGGGGCGGGCTTTGCTTTGACAAATCAGGGTGCTGGCAGTGGACCCGTGAGGTCAGGGCCAGCGGGCGCCACTTAGCGCCAGAACGGCTTGCTCAGCTCTTCGTAGCGTTGAGCTTCGCTGATACCGGCGTCAGCCAGCAGACGCGAATCCAGGCGAGCCAGTTGGTGGCGGCTGGAGATGCGGCGCTGCCACAACATCAGGTTGGCGAGAACGCGCAAAGGCAGGGAAGCCTGGGTGTTTACAGCTTTTTCTTCGAAGAACAGTTCGGAACTGAGTGTACGTTCCATGATGACATCCTTCCGCTTGTGGCGGGATTAGGTAGTGGTTTAACTGATGCCAATGATCCTCTTCCGAGGCAAGACTCTCTAGATACAGTTCACCTGTATTGTGAGAGGCCAGTTAACTGTTTAACGAGGCTGTACGGTACGAAATTGGGGCAACTGTACCTGTGCGCACTTAAAAGGTGCGAAATCGGCATTTTTGAGTTAATGCGTGGGATATTTCGGTAGGAAATGACCGGTACAGCAGTACAGTTTTTTCCATAAGTGTGTGTGGGTTCACCGAGCTGATGAAACTGTATTTGCATCAGCCCGGATCTGTATTCATCAAGCCTTGAGCATGTGCCCGGTTTCTTCCAGGTTGATGTGCCAACTCAGTGCTTCGCGCAGGATGTGCGGCGTATGCCCGCCGATGGCGCAGGCCGCATCGAAGTAAGTGTTGAGCGCATCGCGATAGGCAGGATGCACGCAGTTATCGATGATGACCCGGGCGCGCTCCCGTGGCGCCAGGCCCCGCAGATCGGCAAGGCCTACTTCGGTGACGAGAATGTCCACGTCATGTTCGGTGTGGTCCACATGGCTGACCATCGGTACCACGCTGGAAATCGCGCCCCCCTTGGCAATGGATTTGGTAACGAAGATCGCCAGGTGCGCATTGCGGGCGAAATCCCCGGAGCCGCCGATGCCGTTCATCATCCGCGTGCCGCAGACGTGGGTGGAGTTGACGTTGCCGTAGATATCGAACTCCAGCGCGGTATTGATGCCGATGATGCCCAGGCGGCGTACCACTTCAGGGTGGTTGGAAATTTCCTGCGGGCGCAGCACCAATTTGTCTTTGTAGTGCTCCAGGTTGCCGAACACATCGGCATTACGCCGCTCCGACAAGGTAATCGAACTGCCGGAGGCAAAGCTCAGCTTGCCGGCGTCGATCAGGTCAAAGGTCGAATCCTGCAACACTTCCGAGTACATGGTCAGGTCTTCGAACGGCGACTCGATCAATCCGCACATCACCGCGTTGGCAATATTGCCGATGCCGGCTTGCAGCGGGCCGAGTTTGTTGGTCATGCGCCCGGCATCGACTTCTTGCTTGAGGAAGTTGATCAGGTGATTGGCGATGCCTTGGGTGTCGCTGTCAGGCGGCGTTACCGTAGAGGCGGAGTCCGCCTGGTTGGTGATGACGATGGCGACGATTTTCTCGGGCGGGATCGGAATCGCGGTGCTGCCAATACGGTCGTCGACTTTCACCAGCGGGATCGGCGTGCGCGTCGGCCGGTAGGTCGGGATGTAGATGTCGTGCAGCCCTTCCAGGTTCGGGTTGTGCGCCAGGTTGATCTCGACGATCACCTGTTTGGCAAAAATCGCGAAGCTGGCCGAGTTGCCTACGGAAGTGGTGGGCACGATATGCCCCTGCTCAGTGATCGCGACGGCTTCGATCACGGCGATGTCGGGCAATTTGAGCTGATTGTTGCGCAGTTGCTCGACGGTTTCCGACAGGTGCTGGTCGATAAACATCACCTCGCCGGCATTGATCGCCTTGCGCAGGGTGCTGTCGACTTGAAAGGGCATGCGTCGTGACAGTACGCCGGCTTCGGTCAACTGCTTGTCCAGGTCATTGCCCAGGCTGGCGCCGGTCATCAGGGTAATTTTGAGCGGCGAAGTCTTGGCGCGTTCGGCCAGGGCGTGGGGGACGGCCTTGGCTTCACCGGCACGGGTGAAGCCGCTCATGCCGACGGTCATGCCGTCCTCGATCAGTGCAGCGGCGTCTGCCGCGCTCATGACCTTGTTCAACAACGAAGGCAAGCGGATACGATCACGGTACATGAATTGTTATCTCTGGCTACGGAAAGCAAGGTGGGCAGTGTAGTGATTTCAAAAAGTTTCGGCCCGCTACCATGGTCGAATGCCAGGTCGCGATTTAGAGCCTTTGGTCGGGTTTCATCCGCTAATAAAAAACCCCAGCCTACGTGAGGCCAGGGTTTCGGGTATTGCGCTGGCGCAGTGTTATTCGACGGCTTTGACCATGTCTTCGATGACCTTCTTGGCATCACCGAACACCATCATGGTCTTGTCCAGGTAGAACAACTCGTTATCCAGGCCCGCATAGCCGCTGGCCATCGAGCGCTTGTTGACGATGATGGTCTTGGCCTTGAACGCCTCGAGGATCGGCATGCCGGCGATGGGTGAGTTCGGGTCGTTCTTGGCGGCCGGGTTGACCACGTCGTTGGCGCCCAATACCAGCACCACGTCGGCCTGGCCGAACTCGGAGTTGATGTCTTCCATCTCGAACACCTGGTCGTAAGGCACTTCGGCCTCGGCCAGCAATACGTTCATGTGCCCCGGCATACGGCCCGCCACCGGGTGGATCGCGTACTTTACGGTGACGCCGTGGTGGGTCAGCTTCTCAGTCAGCTCCTTGAGCGCGTGTTGTGCCCGCGCGACCGCAAGGCCGTAGCCTGGGACGATAATCACGGTGTCCGCGTTGGTCAGCAGGAAGGTGGCGTCATCAGCGGAGCCGGACTTCACCGGGCGTGCTTCTTTGGAGCCCGTCGCAGCGCCAGCATCCGGCGCATTGCCGAAACCGCCCAACAGCACATTAAAGAAGGAGCGGTTCATCGCCTTGCACATGATGTACGACAGGATCGCGCCGCTGGAGCCCACCAGGGAACCGGCGATGATCAGCATCGAGTTGTTCAGCGAGAAGCCAATGCCCGCCGCTGCCCAACCGGAATAGCTGTTGAGCATCGACACCACCACGGGCATGTCGGCGCCGCCAATCGGGATGATGATCAGCACACCCAGCACGAAGGCCAAGGCCAGCATCAGTGCAAATGCGCTGAGATTGCCGGTGAACATGAACGCCAGGCCCAGGCCCAGGGTTGCGAGGCCGAGCACCAGGTTCAGTTTGTGTTGGCCGCCGAACTGTACCGGTGCGCCCTGGAACAGGCGGAACTTGTACTTGCCCGACAGCTTGCCGAATGCGATCACCGAGCCGGAGAAGGTGATTGCACCGATAGCGGCACCGAGGAACAGTTCCAGGCGGTTACCGGCCGGTATCGAATCGCCCAAGTGCTTGACGATGCCCAGGGACTGCGGCTCGACCACGGCGGCAATGGCGATGAACACCGCTGCGAGGCCGATCATGCTGTGCATGAACGCGACCAGCTCGGGCATCTTGGTCATTTCAACACGCTTGGCCATGATCGAGCCGGCGGTACCGCCAACCAATAGGCCAACGATGACGTAGCCGATACCGGCAGTCGCCAGTTCAGCCCCCAGCTTATAGATGAGGCCGACGGTGGTGAGTACCGCCAGCGCCATGCCGAGCATGCCGAACAGGTTGCCGCGCCGCGAAGTGGTCGGGTGCGAGAGGCCTTTGAGGGCCTGGATGAAACAAATCGACGCGATCAGGTAGAGCGTCGTCACGAGATTCATGCTCATTACTTGGGCGCCTCTTCTTTTACTTTCGGGGCTTTCTTCTTGAACATCTCAAGCATCCTGCGGGTGACCAGGAAGCCACCGAAGACATTTACCGCCGCCAGGGCCACGGCCAGCGTGCCCATGGTCTTGCCCAGTGGCGTCACGGTGAGAGCGGCGGCGAGCATGGCGCCGACGATAACAATCGCGGAAATGGCGTTGGTCACGGCCATCAGCGGCGTGTGCAATGCGGGTGTTACGTTCCAGACCACGTGATAACCGACATAAATCGCCAGCACAAAGATGATCAGGTTGTAGATACCGGGGGAGATAAGCTCTTCCATCGTCTGAATCCCTGTTTAGGCGTTTTTGCGGATGACTTGGCCGTCGCGGCACATCAGGCACGCGGCGACGATGTCGTCTTCGAGGTTGATTTCAAACTGCCCTTCCTTGGTGAAGACCAGCTTCAGGAAGTCCAGCAGGTTGCGCGCATACAAGGCCGAGGCGTCGGCGGCGACAGCGCCCGCCAGGTTGGTCGGGCCGCAGATGATCACGCCGTTTTCCACCACTACCTGGTCGGCCACGGTCAACGGGCAGTTGCCACCCTGGGCAGCGGCGAGGTCGATGACCACCGAGCCGGGTTTCATCTGCGCTACGGTATCGGCGCTGAGCAGGGTCGGAGCCTTGCGGCCCGGGATCAGGGCGGTGGTGATGACGATATCGGCCTGTTTGGCGCGTTCGTGCACGGCCAGGGCCTGGCGCTGCATCCAACTGGTGGGCATCGGGCGTGCGTAGCCCCCGACACCGACGGCGCATTCACGCTCTTCATCGGTTTCGTAGGGAACGTCGACAAACTTGGCGCCCAGGGATTCGATCTGCTCCTTAACCGCCGGGCGTACGTCGGACGCTTCGATCACCGCGCCCAGGCGCTTGGCCGTGGCGATGGCTTGCAGGCCCGCCACACCGGCGCCAAGGATCAGTACGCGTGCGGCTTTTACAGTGCCGGCAGCAGTCATCAGCATCGGCATGAAGCGCGGGTAGTGGTGAGCGGCCAGCAACACGGCCTTGTAACCGGCGATGTTGGCTTGCGAAGACAGCACATCAAGGCTTTGAGCGCGTGAAGTGCGCGGCGCGGCTTCCAGGGCGAAGGCGGTGATGCCGCGCTCGGCGAGCTTGGCGATGGTTTCGTTGCTGAACGGATTGAGCATGCCCACCAACACGGTGCCACTTTTGATCAGCGCAAGTTCGCTGTCGCTGGGGGCAACCACTTTGAGAATCAGCTCGGCGCCAAATGCGTCGTTGGCGCTGCCAATGGTGGCGCCTGCCGTTTCATAGGCACTGTCGACGATGCTGGCATTGATGCCTGCGCCGCTTTGTACAGTGACCTTATGGCCCTGGCCGATCAGCTTCTTGATGGTTTCCGGGGTGGCAGCCACCCGCGTTTCACCGGTCTGGGTTTCGAGAGGAACACCAATGTGCACGTCAAATCTCCTGCATGATCTTTTTGCTTTTGATCTTTTTGTAAAAAGGCCAGTGCACCGCGAGTGGCGCAACTGGGGCGGCCGATCAGCACGATCCCGCTGAAATGACAGCGGGGCGCGGCATTTTGCAGGCGAACTTTACGGCCATCAAGGGATTATGACGGGTGACGAAAAATTAACTACAAGTCACCCTGTGACTGATTGTCGCAACAGGCTGAAATAACCTCTTTAAATACAGGCCTTTAAAGGCGTTCAGGCGTTTTCAGTCCATTTTTCCATTGCCAGTGTGAATAGTCGTGCATTGGCCTGTAAGAGTCGCTACGAGCCATGAAATACATGGCTTTTAGCCTTGTTTTTGGCTGACAAGTACAGTCTGTTTAAATGCGACATATACGTACATCTGTAGGCTCTTAATTTATTTGACTACAAAGTCAGTAATTGCGCTTTGCCCTTCATTTACTTGGGTTGTAGCGTCTTGACTGGTCGACCAGCCAGTCCCTGAATGCATGCAGAGAGGCGGATTCGACCTTTCTGTCAGGAATCATCAGGTAATAAGCCTTTTCGCTGGTCAGTGCTTCGGTGCTGGCGATTACCAATTGTTGCTCCTTCAGCTCCTGCTGGATGAGAAAAGGAGGGATCAGTGCGATGCCCATGTCATGCATGGCCGCTTGAGACAGCATCGAGAATAGCTCGTATCGAGGGCCTGTCATGTCGCGAGGGATGTTCAGTTGTTGGGCGTTGAACCATTGGCGCCAGGCGTAGGGGCGTGTGGTCTGCTGCAGCAGGGGCAGCTCGGCGATCTGTTGAGGGGTGAAGTGCGTGCGGTCGCCGAGTAAGCGCGGGCTGCAGACCGGTACCGGGTTCTCGCCCATCAGCCTGTGGGATTGCGTACCCGACCAATCGGCATCTCCGAAGTAGATTGCGGCATCGAACTCGGTGTCGGCGAACAGGAAGGGGCGTGTGCGGTTCGTCAGGTTCACCGTGACTTCCGGGTGCTGATGTTGAAAGTCCTTCAGGCGTGGGATCAGCCACTGCGTGCCGAAGGTGGGCACCACCGCCAGTTCGATCACATTGGCTCCTTGCTGGCCCATTACCGACAAGGTGTCGCGCTCCACGGCGTCCAGCTGTGTTGCAACCCTACGGCTATAAGACAGCCCCGCCTCCGTCAGCTTCACGCCGCGGCGTGAGCGGCGAAACAGCTCGACACTCAAAAACTCCTCCAGGCTGGCGATCTGTCGGCAAATCGCGCCTTGGGTGATGGAAAGCTCCAGTGCTGCCTTTGTGAAGCTCTCGTGGCGGGCTGCTGCCTCAAAGCTGATGAGTGCGGTGGTACTGGGGATTTTCCGGCGCATGTACATTGCCCTCACAGATAAAGCGCATTTATGGGCTTTTTGAGTGTTACGAAGTGAGAAATTAGCACAAGCCTATGCAAAAACCTCGTTTGCCCTCTGCGCAGACCGCGCCTAGTCTGGATCCACGACTTCTGATTTTTTCGCGAGGACTTATTCATGGCTGGCAAGGCAAGCTTCAACTGGATCGATCCACTGCTGCTGGATCAACAGCTCACCGAAGAAGAGCGCATGGTGCGTGACAGCGCCGAGCAATTTGCTCAGGACAAGCTGGCTCCGCGTGTGCTCGAAGCCTTCCGTCATGAAAAGACAGACCCCGCTATTTTCCGTGAGATGGGCGAGACCGGTTTGCTGGGGGCGATGATCCCCGAGCAATACGGCGGCAGTGGGTTGAATTACGTCAGCTACGGTTTGATTGCTCGTGAGGTCGAGCGTGTCGACTCCGGCTATCGCTCGATGATGAGTGTGCAGTCTTCCTTGGTCATGGTGCCGATCAATGAGTTTGGTACCGAGGCGCAAAAACAGAAGTATTTGCCCAAACTGGCCTCTGGTGAATGGATCGGTTGTTTCGGGCTGACCGAGCCCAACCATGGTTCTGATCCGGGCGCGATGATCACCCGTGCACGCAAAGTGGATGGCGGCTACAGCCTGACCGGCGCGAAGATGTGGATCACCAACAGTCCGATTGCGGATGTGTTTGTGGTGTGGGGCAAAGACGATGCGGGAGATATCCGTGGCTTTGTCCTGGAAAAAGGCTGGAAAGGTCTGAGCGCTCCGGCTATCCACGGCAAGGTGGGGTTGCGGGCCTCCATTACCGGTGAAATCGTCATGGATAACGTATTTGTGCCGGAAGAAAATATCTTCCCCGATGTACGTGGCTTGAAAGGGCCGTTTACCTGCCTTAACTCGGCACGGTACGGGATCTCCTGGGGTGCGCTGGGGGCTGCTGAGTTCTGCTGGCATACCGCGCGCCAGTACACACTTGATCGCCAGCAGTTTGGTCGCCCATTGGCTGCCACTCAGCTGATCCAGAAGAAGCTGGCAGACATGCAGACCGAGATTACCTTGGCCCTGCAAGGTTGCCTGCGCCTGGGCCGGATGAAGGATGAGGGTACGGCGGCGGTGGAGATCACTTCGATCATGAAGCGTAACTCGTGTGGCAAGTCATTGGACATCGCGCGCATGGCCCGGGACATGCTGGGCGGTAACGGCATCTCTGACGAGTTCGGGGTAGCACGCCACCTGGTCAACCTGGAAGTGGTCAACACCTATGAAGGGACCCATGACGTGCATGCCTTGATCCTGGGGCGCGCGCAAACCGGTCTTCAAGCGTTCTATTAATAGGAGCATGGGCATGGGCGCGCTTTCGCATCTGCGAGTGCTGGATTTGTCACGAGTACTCGCGGGCCCTTGGTCCGGGCAGATTCTTGCAGACCTTGGGGCCGAGGTGATCAAAGTCGAAAGGCCGGGCAGCGGCGATGACACGCGCGCTTGGGGCCCTCCCTTCCTTAAGGATGCGGATGGCGAGAACACCAGTGAGGCGGCGTACTACCTGTCGGCCAACCGTAATAAAGAGTCGGTGACCATCGACTTTACGAGACCTGAAGGCCAGAAACTGGTACGCGACCTGGCTGCCAAGTCGGACATCCTGATCGAAAACTTCAAGGTGGGTGGCCTTGCGGCGTATGGACTGGACTACGAGTCCCTCAAAGAGGTTAACCCGGAGCTGATTTACTGCTCCATTACGGGGTTTGGCCAGACGGGCCCCTATGCGATGCGCGCCGGTTACGACTTCATGATCCAGGGTCTGGGTGGGCTCATGAGCCTGACGGGGCGGCCTGAAGGGGATGAAGGCGCTGGGCCGGTAAAGGTTGGCGTAGCCTTGACCGATATCTTGACCGGGCTCTATTCGACCGTGGCGATTTTGGCTGCGCTAGCTCATCGCGATCACGATGGTGGTGGGCAGCATATCGACATGGCGTTGCTGGATGTGCAGGTGGCTTGCCTGGCGAATCAGGCGATGAATTACCTGACCACCGGGACGCCGCCGAAGCGCCTGGGCAACGCTCACCCTAATATTGTGCCCTATCAGGATTTCCCCACTGCCGATGGAGATTTCATTCTCACCGTAGGCAATGACGGGCAGTTCCGTAAATTCGCTGAAGTCGCTGGGCAACCACAATGGGCGGATGACGTGCGTTTCGCCACCAATCGCGCACGGGTGGCTAATCGCGCGGAGCTGATTCCCTTGATTCGCCAGGCGACGGTCTTCAAGACGACCGCTGAGTGGGTGTCGCAGCTGGAGCGAGTGGGCGTGCCGTGTGGGCCGATTAATGATCTGGCGCAGGTGTTTTCCGATCCTCAGGTCAAGGCGCGTGGCTTGGCGGTGGAGTTGCCTCATGCATTGGCGGGGATGGTGCCTCAGGTTGCGAGCCCGATACGCTTATCCAAGACGCCTGTAGAGTACCGGAGTGCGCCTCCTCTACTGGGCGAGCACACGCTTCAGGTGCTGCAAGGAGTTCTGGGGCTGGGAGCTGCTCATGTGGCTGCATTGAAGGAAGCAGGTGTTATTTAAGCTTTTCCTTCTATATAGATAGAAGTCCAGTGGAGAGCTGGTTGTTTTTTAACCGAAGCTAACTTATTGATAGAAAAGCAGAATTAAGAGTTGACGGCGAATTATAACTGTCTATAATTCGCCCCACTTCCGGCGCAGTCGAAACGGAAAACTCCTTGGTAAACAATGAGTTATGAGGTTTCCGGCAGCAAGCTGCTTCAGTTCATCGAAGCCAAAAGGAAGTTGAAAAAGAGGTGTTGACAGCAGCGTGTAACGCTGTAGAATTCGCCTCCCGCTTACGAGAGATCGCAAGCGCAAGTGGTTGAAGTTGTTGAAGAAATCTTCGAAAACTTCTGAAAATAA
>NZ_JAENSV010000054.1:0-31426 GCF_016613265.1 Pseudomonas sp. MF6751 | reverse complement strand
TCCCTGTCGAATTCCGGCCAGCGTGGTTTAACGGGGCGCCTAAGATCAAAAGCAGATCAAGATCAAGAGCGGCTCGCTTCGCATCGTGGTTACCGTTGAGCTAACAGAGTTATGTAGATACCTATGGTCATCGCAGGCAAGCCAGCTCCCACAGGGAAATGCATTTCAACTGTGGGAGCTGGCTTGCCTGCGATGGCGCCAGCAGCCACACCCATGCATTCAATGCATAGAACCCAGTCCCCAAATGCACTTGCCAGAGCGCCCCTCGAACGGAGAAAAAACCCACCTGTCCTCCGTTCGGTAAATTCCTATGTCTGACCCCAAACCCGTGCGCAACGTGCTCTACATCATGTGCGACCAACTGCGCCGCGACTACCTTTCCTGCTACGGCCATGCCCATTTGCACACGCCGAATATCGACCGCCTGGCCGACGCTGGCGTGCGTTTCAGTCGGGCCTATACACAGGGCACCATCTGCGGCCCGTCGCGTATGTCGGCCTACACCGGGCGCTATGTCAGCAGCCATCAGGTGGCGTGGAACGCAGTGCCGTTGCCGCTCGAAGAGCTGACGATCGGCGACTACCTGCGCCCCCACGGCATCCGCACCGCACTGGTGGGCAAGACCCACGCCACGCCGAACCTTGAGGCCTTGCAGCGCCTGCATATAGACCCCGACAGTGCCCAGGCCGAGCCACTCAATGAGGTCGGCTTCGACGCGTACCTGCGTCACGACGGCATCTACCCCGACAGCCCGCTGTTCGAGGATAAGCGCGAGTCCGCGCCCTACACCCAATACTTGCGTGATCACGGCTACCACGGCAGCAACCCTTGGCACGAATGGGCCAACGCCGCCGAAGGTGAGAACGGCGAAGTGCTCAGCGGCTGGCATATGCGCAACGCCGGCAAACCCGCACGTGTGGCCGAAGAACATTCGGAGACCGTCTACACCACCGACCGCGCCATCGACTTTATCGACGAACAAGGTGAGCAGCCCTGGTGCCTGCACCTGTCGTATATCAAGCCGCACTGGCCCTACATCGCCCCGGCGCCGTATCACGCGCTGTACGGTACCGAGCATGTGCAGGCGCCGATTCAACCTGAACACACCAGCGATCACCCGGTGTACCAGGCATTTCGCCAACACCAGGAGAGCCTGAACTTTTCCCGTGACGAGGTGCGCCTCACGGTGATTCCGACCTACATGGGCCTGATCAAACAGATTGACGATCAACTCGGGCGGCTGTTCGACTTTCTGCAAAGCGCTGGCCGCTGGGACGACACGCTGATCGTGTTTACCAGCGACCACGGCGACTTCCTCGGCGATCATTTCCTCGGTGAAAAAGAATTCTTGCTGGAGCCTGCGGTGGGTGTACCGCTGATCGTGCGCGACCCGCGTGCCAGCGCCGATGTCAGCCGCGGCACCGTGGATGAGCGTCTGGTGGAAACCATCGACGCCCTGCCCACCTTCCTCGACGCCCTGGGCTTGCCCGCCGCCGACCATCGCCTGGAAGGCCGCTCATTAATTCCATTGCTGCAGGGCGAGCAACCCACCTGGCGCCGCTATGCCATTGCCGAATACGACTACGCCTTCCAGGCCCCGGCTCGCGAGCGTCTGGAGCAACCCATCGACCGTTGCCGCATGACCATGGTGCGCAGCGAGCGCTGGAAGTACCTGGCGTACGACGGCTTTCGCCCGCAACTGTTCGACCTGGAAAACGACCCGCAAGAACTGCACGACCTGGGCAGCGATCCCGCCTATGCCGAGGTGCGCGAGACGCACTTGGGTTATCTGTTCGACTGGTTGCGCGGGTTGAAGCGGCGTACCACCATCAGCCACACGGAGGTTGAGGTGCGCGGGCAATGGTTCCGTTATGGTGAGCCAGAGGCAGAGAAAGTGGTGAAGATCGGAGTCTGGTAAACACCACAAATCCAAATGTGGGAGCAAGCCGGCTCCCACATTTTTAATCCTCACCCGGCTTAAAGACCTTTAGTGGTTTTGCTTGATTGCCCCTGCACCCCCACCGGCACATCCCCCTTGAGCGTAACCCGGCGCACGATGCGCTCCTGGGTGCCGTAGTCGTCCACCGCGTAATGCTGGGTGGCGCGGTTATCCCAGATCGCCACGTCACCGGTGTTCCAGCGCCAGCGCACGGTGTTTTCCAGGCGGGTGACGTGGCCTTGCAGCAGGTTGAACAACTGCGCCGACTCTGCCTGGGAGTAGCCTTTCAGGCGTTTGACGAAGTGCCCCAACAGCAGGGTTTTCTCACCGCTGACCGGATGCACGCGCACCACCGGGTGTTCGGTTTCATACACCGTGGAAGTGAATACTTTGCGGTATTCCTCCAGCTTCTCCACCGCCACATCCGGCTTGCGGGCGGCGTAGTCGTATTCGTTGCTGTGCACCGCCCACAGGTGATCAGCCAGTGCGCGCAGTTCCACGCTGAGGTCGTTGTAGGCAGCGGCTGTGTTGGCCCATACGGTGTCGCCGCCGGACACAGGCGCCAGCACCGAACGCAGGATCGAGGCCTTAGGGTAGGCATCGACGAACGTCACGTCGGTGTGCCAGGAATTGGCGCGCTGGCCACGGGTGCCATCCAACTCCATCAGGAACCGCGTGCCGTCTCGTACCGGTACGGTGGGGTGGGCGATCGGCTCGCCGAGCAGGTGAGCAAAGGCTTCCTGGCTCTGGTCATCGAGATGGGTTTGTTCGCGGAAGAAGATCACCTTGTACTGCACCAGCGCCTGCTGGATGGCCTCGACGGTGGCGGCATCCAGCTCACCGGACAGTTTGATGCCACGGATTTCGGCGCCGATCCGCCCGGCTACCGGGTGAATATCGAGTGGTTGGGCGATGGGTTGAACAGCTAATGCGGCGTTGCTCATTGTGATGACCCTCGTGTGCCTGCTGATGGTGGAGATGCTTTCCAGCAACGCTCTATCCATATGCATTTTAGGTCTAGCAAATGAATGAATACTTCGTTGACGGAATAAGAGCTTGCATTTAAAACCTCAGCTTGCTCGGTCGCAAATGCCTTCGACCTATTTTTAAAATGCCGGGAAAGCATATGGATCTTCGCCAACTGCGCTACTTCATCGCCCTCAACGAACACCGCAGTTTCGTGCGCGCCGCGGACGCCATGGGCATCACCCAACCAGCGTTCAGCCGCAGCATCCAGGGGCTGGAACAGGAGTTTGGTTGCGTGCTGGTAGACCGTGGCCACAAGGACTTGCGCCCCACGCCGGAAGGCCAGGTGGTGTTGCAGCACGCCCTGAGCCTGGTGCATGGCGCAGCGCTGCTGAGCAGTGAAGTGACGCGCATGACCAAGCTCGACGCCGGCGACCTGCGCTTCGGCTGCGGCCCGGCGCCAGCCGTGAAACTGGTGCCGGATGCGGTGGCGCGGTTTATCAACGCCCACCCGAAAATCCGTACCACGTTTCAGGTGGATAACTGGGAAACCCTCAGCCGCCGCCTGAGCCGTGAAGAGATCGAATTCTTTATCGCCGACATCCGCCAGTTCGAAGCCGACCCGAATTTCCAGACCCGCGCACTCACCCCCAAACGCGGGGTGTTTTTCTGCCGCCCTGGGCATCCCTTGCTGGCCAAGGACAGCCTGTCCACCAACGATATGTTCGATTACCCGCTGGCGGCGCCGCTGATCTCCCAAGGCATTCGCAAACTGCTGGCGAACCTGAGTGGGCGCATGGACTTCTCCCCGAGCATCCAGACCGAGCACTTCCCGGCGCTGGTGAGCATCGTGCTGCAAACCAACGCCATCGGCGTTGGCACTGAAGAAGCCTTTGCCGAGGACATTGCCAGGGGGGCGCTGGTGCTGCTGCACTGGCGCAACTTGCCGCAGCACATGGAGACCCTGAGCGCACGCTGCGGGATCGTCAGCCGCACGGGGTCGCGGTTGTCGCCGGCGGCGAAGGCGATGATCGAGACGTTGGTGGAGGTGGATAGTCAGCAGGTAAGTGTGGCGGTTTGAAGGGCCTCATCGCAGGCAAGCCAGCTCCCACTTTGAGCGGTGAACACGTTCAAGTGTGGGAGCTGGCTTGCCTGCGATAGCGATAGCCCAGGCACCGATAAGCTCAAAGCCCTGCCGCCACCAACCCAGGCGCCACCCAGTCACTTACCTGAAACGGCCGACGAATCAACTTCTCCTTCGAAGCCAAATCCACTGCATCCTGCAATTTGCCCAGGAACACCGGGTCCAGGGTCGAGGGGAAAATCTCGCTGAGTTTCTGGTCTTTCAAATCATTGGTCAGGATCACCGGCGGGTAACTGGCCAGCCCTGATACCAGTTCGATATACGCCTGTTTGTTGTTGTCATCGGTCAACCACTGCACCGCTTGCTGCTGGGCCTTGAGCAGCTTGGCCACCGCATCGGGGTGTTCATCGACAAACTTGGCGCTGCCCACCAGCACGGCCTGGATGCTGCCGGCATCGCCCAGGTCTTTGGTGGTCAGCGGTATCTCTGCCAAACCTTTGGCCTGCAACGCCGTCAGGGTGGAACCGCCCCAGGTGGCGTCAATCTGCTTGGCGGCCAGGGCGGCAGCGGCCGCGTTGAAGTCCAGGTTGATCACCTTCAGGTCCTTCTCGCTCAAGCCCTGGCTGGCCAATGCGCTGTCGAACGACAACTGGCTCGCCGTGCCTCGGAACACCGCCACGCGCTTGCCCTTGAGGTCTTGCAGGGTCTTGATGCCGGAGCCCGGTACCACGCCGAGGTAGTGTTTCACTCCCCGTGCAGAGGCGCTGAGCAGCCGCGTGTCCAGGCCATTGGAGCGGCCGATGATCGCTGCCAGGTCGCCCAGATAGGCCAGGTCTACCTGGCCGTTGGCAAAGGCTTCATTGATCACCGGGCCGGCGCCCTTGAAGTAATTCCATTGGATCTTGATGCCTTGGTCGGCAAAGGCTTTTTCAAAGATCTGCTGTTCACGCAACACGTCGGTGATGCCACCGCCGCTGTGCTGGCTACCGGCACTGAGGTCGGGCACTGCGATGCGGATTTCCTTGAGGTCGGCGGCATGCACCACCCCGGCCAGGGCGGTGCCGGCGAACAGGCTGATCAGACGTTTAAAGGGCAGTTTCATAAGCGCAGCTCCTGGTGGGCGACGGTCGCCTGGGGAGCAAAAAGTAGGCACAGACTGAACAAAACTTTAAATACTATAAATTCACAATTTAATAGCTTTTAGAAATATGCAAGCTAACCCGCAGCCTCCAGAGGCCTATGCATAAACAACATCGAAAATATTCTTCGAATGCATTGGATGCGTGGCGGCGTGAGGCTTTAAATGACTTTTATTATCTCACAATCATCTTGATCCCGCTTTTGTAAGATCGAAATCACATAACGCATTCGGAGGTCTTCCATGGCCCGGATTTCACTTCTGAGCCTGCCGCTGGCGGCCCCGCCCAAAGGCATCGCGCCGCGCTGGCCGCAGCTGGGCCAGCGTTTATTGCCGTGGCTGCTGCCGCTCACGCTGTTTGCCTTATGGTGGCTGGCCAGCCGCAATCATTGGATGAGCGAGCAGATTCTGCCCACTCCCGCCCTGGTGTGGAGCAGCGCGGTGGAGTTGGCCGGCGGCGAGTTATGGAGCCATCTGGCCATCAGCTTGCAGCGCTTGTTCTGGGGCCTGCTGGCCGGTGTCAGTGCCGGCGCGATACTGGGCGCGTTCCTGGGTTTCAGTGCGCGCGCCGAGCGCTTGGTGTTCCCGACGTTCAGCGCGCTGGCGCAAGTGCCGACCCTGGCCTGGATCCCGCTGTTCATGGTGTTTTTCGGCATTGGCGAAACCCTCAAGCTGGTGGTGCTGGTCAAGGCCATCGTGGTGCCCGTGACCCTGCATACCCTGGTGGGCGTGCGCGACGCCCAGCCCAACCTGCGCGAAGCCGCCCGTGTACTGCGCCTGCCTGGCCACTTGCTGATCCGCCGCCTGGTCCTGCCCGCCGCACTGCCTGCGTTCATGGCCGGCGTGCGCCTGGCCCTGGCCGCCGGCTGGACCTCCCTGCTGGCCGTGGAGCTGCTGGCCTCCAGCGAAGGCATCGGCTACCTGATGGTGTGGGCGCGCCAGTTGTTCATGCTCGATATCGTCTTCGTGTGCATCGTGGTCATTGGCGTGCTGGGTGTGGTGATGGACCGCGGCATCGGCTGGCTGGATCGCAAGTGGGTGCACTGGCCCCATCCGGCCACTGCGCAGATTCGACGCGGGCCACGCTACGAAGGCTGGCAGCGCTTGCAACCCTGGCTGTTGCCGCTGCTGCTATTGGCGTTATGGCAAGTAGCGACTCAGCAAGATTGGGTCGATCCAAACATTCTGGTCAGCCCCTGGGCGGTGCTGCAAACCAGCGTGGCGGGCGTGCTGGATGGCAGCCTGACTACGGCGCTGGGCAAAAGCCTTGCCCGGGCCCTGGCCGGGTTGCTGCTGGGCGGTAGCCTGGGCTTTGCCATGGGCCTGTGGCTGGGGCTGTCGCGGCGCAGTGAGCGGCTACTTGGCCCCACTTTGTCCGCGCTGCGCCAGATCGCGATTTTCGCCTGGGTGCCGCTGCTCACCGCCTGGTTCGGCCTGGGTGAACTGGCCAAGTGGGTGTTTATCGCCCTCGCCGCCTTCTTCCCGTTGTTTATTGCCACCCAGCGCAGCGTGCTCAACCTGTCGCCCCAGCTGCGCGAAGCCGCGCAGGTGCTGCGCCTGAACCTCTGGCAACGCTTGCGCCGCCTGGTACTGCCGGGCGCCGCGTCGGGGATTTTCGCCGGCCTGCGCCTGAGCCTGATCTACGCCTGGATGGGCACCCTCGGCGCCGAATATTTCATGCCCTCAGATGGCGGCATCGGCAGCCTGATGATCGGCGCCCAACAGTTGCTGCGCATGGATTTGATCATGAGCGGCATGCTGCTGGTCGGCCTCACCGGCGCCGCTCTCAACCTGATCGGCCAACGCATCGAAACCCGTGCCACCCGCTGGAGACACGCATGAACGCACCGATTGTCAGCTTCAACCACGTGGGTAAGTCCTTCGACGTCGATGGCTTCGAACTGGAAGCCATCCGTGAATTCAACCTGGAGGTGGCCGAAGGGGAATTTGTTGCGATTGTCGGCTCCAGTGGATGCGGGAAATCCACACTGCTGCGCTTGCTGGTGGGCTTGGATACGCAGTTTCGCGGCGAGATCCAGGTCGATGGCAAAGCCGTCAGCGGGATCGGCGGCGAACGCGGCATTGTGTTCCAGGAACACCGCCTGTTCCCGTGGCTGACCGTGGCGCAAAACATCGGCCTGGGCCTGGTCAACGAGCCCCTGAACGAGGCCGAGCGCAACCGGCGCATCAGCGACTTTATCGAACTGGTGGGCCTCACCGATTTCACTCGCGCCTACCCCCACCAACTCTCCGGCGGCATGGCGCAACGGGTGGCGATTGCCCGCGGCCTGGTGGCCAGCCCGCGCATCCTGTTGCTGGACGAACCCTTCGGCGCCCTCGACGCGCTGACCCGCCAGCAGATGCAGGATGAACTGCTGGCAATTCGTGCCCGCGCCAGGATCACCACGGTGCTGGTCACCCATGACGTGGAAGAGGCGATTTTCCTCGCCGACCGCGTGGTGGTGATGGAGCCGCGTCCGGGGCGAATCAAGCAGGTCGTCGAGATCGCCCTGCCTCATCCGCGCCAGCGCAGCAGTTTTGAATTCCACCAGCTACGCGAAGAGCTGTTGCACGAATTAACCAGCGACGACCATTACCAACCGCCGGTGCGCGAACAGATCCGCGACCTGCCATTGGCGTTCATTGCTTGCTGAAAGAGAGCTCAGTGCGCGGGTTTTCCTGGGGCTCCAGGCGATTGGCTCGCGCAAACGTGCCCAAATCATTGAAGCGCACCCCCATCTCGGCCATGACGTTGTGCGCCACCTTGGCGGTCATCTGGCGGATGTAGAACGGTTCTTTCACCACAAAGTGATGGATGCCGTGGGTGCTGCCGAAGTTGAAGCAGAACGCCTGCAATGGCCACAGCCACCAGGGGTTCAACACCTGGGTTTGCTGCATCACATTGCCCAGTTCCACATCGCCGTAGTAATGCATGTTGGAGCTGACAAAGTGCAGGCAGAAGGTGCGCAACACGTTCGGGCCGATGATCACCACCGCAGCGATATCGATCACCTGCATCACCTGCAAGGTACCGGCTGACCACTGAATGGGCGCGCCCATCAAACTGGCAATCCCATTGGCGGCATGAAAGCCCAGGAAGACGTACCACGCGCCCCAATGCAGCAAGGCCAGCGGTGCGTACACCAGCAGCACGCGCTTGAGGATGCTGAACCTGTGCGGCCAGGTCTTGGCGCGCAACAGGCGGATCAAGGCCGACATCATGTTGTCCCCCACCATCAGCAACCGTGCGATGCCCCAGGATTCGCCATTGGTGATCGCGCGCTCCTCCATGTCGGCTTCGGTGCCCGAGACCTTGTGATGGTTGAGGTGCAGGTGCCGGCGTATCCATGGGTTGATGGTGCTTGGCCGCGCCAGCCATACCAGGCCCATCATCAGGTTGTGGGGCACGCGTTGCTTGCGAAAGTACATGCTGTGGATCAGGTCGTGTTCCAACTCATGAGTGAGCGAGGCGAGGAAGGCATTGAGCAGCAGACACACCCACCAGGCCATATGACCGCTGATATAGAGCGCTGCCGAGCCGAACATGCCCAGCAGGGCAAAGGCCAGGATGCCTGCGCCCAGCGCGTCCTGATGCAACAACCAGGGGTGCCGCTGGCGCAAGCGCACGCCTTCGGCCATCACCACCTCGCGGATATGCGCCGAACGCTGTTGTGCGTTCAACGGCTGGGGGCTTGCAGAAGTACCGTCCATGCTTCCATTCTCTTGTGAAGTGATGCCTGCATCCTGCACCTAACCCTAGCGCAGGACGCTAGCCGCGCACGCCAATCTGTTGACCACAAGCGCCAATTGCCATGACCGAACCCACTTCCCTCGCTAGCTGGACCCGTGCCCTGCGCAAGCAGCTCGACGCCCTGGGCCTCGACAGCGCCGCGCTGTGCGCCGAAGCCGGGCTCGACCCGCAGCAGATGGACGACCCCAACGCCCGCTACCGGTTGTCGGCCACCACGCGCCTATGGGCGCTGGCGGTACAGGCCAGTGGCGACCCTGCGATCGGGCTGCGGGTGTCGCGGTTTGTCAGCCCCACCACCTTTCATGCGCTGGGTTACGCATTGGTGGCCAGCGGCAGCTTGCGCGAGGTGTTCGAGCGCATCGTGCGCTATCACCAGGTGGTCAGTGATGCCTTGGACCTGGAGCTGAGCCGCCACGGCGACGTCTACCGTTTTCGCCTGCTCCAACCCCCAGGCAGCCCTGCGCCCGCGCCGGAAGCGATTGATGCCTTTGCGGCGATTTACGTACGCACCTGCCGCAACCGCCTCGGGCGCGACTATGCGCCGTTGGCCGTTTACCTGCGGCGCCCGGAACCCGCCGACCCCGAGCCGTGGCACAGGGTATTTCGCGCGCAGGTATGGTTTGCCGCCGACGAAGACCGCCTGGAATTCGCCGCCAGCGACTTCGACAGCCATCTGGACGACGCCAACCCGGAGCTGGCCGAACACAACGAAACCGTGCTCAAGCGCACCCTCGCCCAACTGCAACCGCTGACCTGGGAACGCAAGGTGCGCGCCGCCATCGAGGCGCAATTGCCAGACGGCGAGCCAAGCGCCGAACACATTGCACAAGCGCTGCATTTGAGCCTGCGCAGCTTGCAGCGGCATCTGGCCGATGAAGGGTGTCGGTTTGACGCCTTGCTCAATGAGTGCCGGCAAAACCTGGCGTTATTGCACCTGCGCGACCCGCAGTGCTCATTGGCCGAGATCAGCCATTTGCTGGGGTTTGCCGATACCAGCAGTTTCAATCGTGCGTTCAAGCGCTGGACGGGGATGACGCCGGGGCAGTTTCGCGACGGGTTGCAGTAGGAAGGGCCTCATCGCAGGCAAACCAGCTCCCACAGGGGAATGGGGTTCACATCATGTGGGAGCTGGCTTGCCTGCGATGAGGCCAGTACAACCACCACAAATCCCTGAGTTTGATTACAAACCTGTCATCCAATTGTGCGGCTTTTGTCCGCGTCCGCTGGTTACCGTGACGGCCTGCTTTCTGGAGCCCTCACTATGTACCGCACTGCCTTGTTCCTGAGCCTCGCCGTGGCCACCGTCGCCCAGGCGGCGCCACAATTACCACGCCATGCCGAGCTGGATCTGCACACCGCTCGCCAACTGGCCGACGCCAGCCTGGCCCACTGCACCGCTGCGCTGACCGTACTCGACCGCGGTGGCAACCTGTTGCTGGGCCTGCGCGCTGACGGTGTCGGCCCGCACAACAGCCTCGCCAGCCAACACAAGGCGTACACGGCGCTGTCGACAAAAACCCCGACCCGGCTGTTTGCCGAACGGGCGCGTAATAACCCCGAAGCCGCCAACCTCAACAGCTTGCCCGAGCTGCTGTTGCTCGGCGGTGGCGTGCCGCTGTTTGCCGACGCCGAACTGGTCGGTGCCCTAGGCATCGCCGGTGCCGGTGGCGCCGCGCAGGATGAAGCCTGCGCCGTACAGGCCGCCGAGCAACTGGGCTTGAAAATCACCCCTTGATTCCACTTCCCTCAAAAGGACTTCGCGATGAAAACCTTGAGCATGACCCTCGCCGCACTGAGCCTGAGTGGCCTGTGCAACCTGGCCCTGGCCGACGGCAACCCCCTGAGCGTGCACGTACTCAACCTGGAAAATGGCCTGCCAAGCGCCGGGGTCAATGTCACCCTTGAACAACATGTGGGCGATAAATGGCAGTCGCTGTCTGAAGGTGTCACCAACCAGCAAGGCCGCATCGCCGAGCTGTTCCCGGCCAACCGCAGCATGCAGCCGGGCGAGTACCGCGTGGTGTTCAAGACCGGCGACTACTACAAGAAGGCTAACCGCGAGACGTTTTTCCCTGAGGTACCGGTGATATTCCAGGTCAAGCAGGCCGACCAGCACTACCACATCCCGCTGTTGCTCAGCCCTTACGGTTTCTCTACCTATCGCGGTTCATAGGCCCGCGGCCAGCCGCAGCCCATTGAGGTCGCGTATCTCGATGGCACCGTAACTCAAGCCGATAATGCCCTGTTGCTCCAGCGCCTTGAGCAGACTGTTGATGGTCTGGCGCGACAGGCCCAGCATCGCCGCCAGATCCTCCTGGGGCAGCTGCAGCACGCGGCGCGCCTGATCCACTTCGCCGTAGCCTTGGGCAATCATCAGCAACCGATGGGCCAGCCGCTCTGAGGCGGGCATCAGGCTTGTCTGTTCGATATTGATCAACGACAGCCGCAGTTTATGGCTCATCAACAGCGCCATCTCCCGCCAGAACAGCGGATGCCGTTCGAGAATGCCGAGCATCGCCGCCTGCGGCACCTGCAGCAGCCTGCAAGCACCCGTGGCCAAGGCATCGTGGGTGCGCGGCAGGTTGTCGAACAAGCAGATCTCGCCGAACCAGTAGGGCGTTTCCACCAGGCTCAACACCGCTTCCTTGCCTTGAGCACTGACCGCACTGATGCGCACCGTGCCTTCCAGCACCGCATACACGCCGCACGGCGGGTCACCACGCTTGAACAGGTACTGCCCCGCCGTCAGCACACGCAACCGCGCCGCCTCCAGCAAGCTACGCTGCAAGTCAGGCGGCAAATGGCTGAACCAATGACCGCGAGCCAATTGCGCGTGCCATGTCCCTGTGTCCATGCGAACTCCGAAGATTGTCGCCCAGTTGACAGTTAGGCACCGACTGACAGGGCATGATCAAACATCCTACAGGAGGAACAACAATGAAAAGCCTCGTCGACCACCTCAGTCAATACGCCGCGTACCACCGCGACCCACGCAACATCGCCAGCCACTTCATCGGTATTCCGTTGATTGTGGTGGCGGTGGCCGTGCTGCTGTCGCGCCCCGAATGGTCGGTGGGCGGGCTGTGGCTATCACCTGCGGTGCTGTTGGCACTGTTTTCGGCGTGGTTTTACCTGCGCCTGGAACTGGCACTGGGGGTGCTGATGACGGTGCTGATGGGCTTGTCGGTGTGGGCCGGGCATGTGCTGGCGGCGCAAAGCACGGCGGTGTGGCTGAGCAGCGGCGTGGGGATGTTCGTGGTGGGCTGGGTGATTCAGTTCGTCGGGCATTACTACGAAGGCAGGAAGCCTGCGTTTGTGGACGATGTGTCGGGGCTGATCGTGGGGCCGTTGTTTGTGGTGGCGGAGTTGGCGTTTTTGCTGGGGTTGCGGCAGGACCTCAAGCGCCAGATTGAAGAGCGCTCTGGGCCGGTGGCGGTACGCGGGAAAAACGCCACGGTCTAACAAGTACTGAAGATCCAATGTGGGAGCCGGGCTTGCCCGCGATGGCGGTGGATCAGTTGGCATAACTGTCGACTGACACACCGCCATCGCGGGCAAGCCCGGCTCCCACAAGGGTTTTGCAGTGTTATTAGGCTTTTTGCCAGACCTTGGGTTTGAAGAACAGGGTCTCGCCCCGCGCCAGGCCGGTGAGGCTGTCATGGTCTTTCACCACTTCGGCCTCGATCAATTCACTCTGGCCTTCAACCTTCAAGGTCACGCGAGTGGTCGCACCCAACGGCCGAATATCCCGCACTTGCGCCGCATGGTGATCTTCCAGTTCATGGCGTGACAACGACACTTCGTGGGGGCGGAACAGCAGGTGCTTGTCTTCGCCCAAATGCAGGCGGTTGGAGTCACCCAGGAAGTGGTACACAAAATCGCTGGCCGGGTTTTCGTAGACGTCGCCCGGTGAACCGATCTGCTCGATCACGCCCTTGTTCATCACCACGATACGGTCGGCGACTTCCATGGCTTCCTCCTGGTCGTGGGTCACGAAGACCGAGGTCAGGTTGATGTCTTCGTGCAGGCGCGCCAGCCAGCGGCGCAGTTCTTTACGCACCTTGGCATCAAGGGCGCCGAAGGGTTCGTCGAGCAGCAACACCTTGGGCTCCACCGCCAGGGCGCGGGCCAGGGCGATACGCTGGCGCTGGCCACCGGAGAGTTGTTCCGGGTAACGGTCCGACAACCAATCAAGCTGCACCATGTTCAGCAGCTCATGAACCTTGCTCGCGATCTGGCTTTCCGTGGGGCGTTGGTTTTTCGGCTTCATGCGCAGGCCGAAAGCGACGTTGTCGAACACGGTCATGTGGCGGAACAGCGCGTAGTGCTGGAATACAAAGCCCACGTTGCGATCACGCACATCGTGGCCGGAGACGTCTTCGCCGTGGAACACAATACTGCCGGTATCCGGGGTTTCCAGGCCGGCAATGATGCGCAGCAGCGTGGTCTTGCCGCAGCCGGACGGGCCCAGCAACGCCACCAGCTCGCCACTCTGGATATCCAGGTTGATGCTGTCCAGGGCCTTGAAGGCATTGAAGTTCTTGCTGACATTACGGACTTCGATCGACATGACTTATTCCTCACCCGCGCTGTTGCGCAGGCGGTTGATTCGGTTCTCGCTCCACTGCTTGAGCAGCAGGATGAAGAGCGCCAGGATCAGCAACAGGCTGGCCACCGCAAACGCGGCAACGTGGTTGTATTCGTTGTAAAGAATCTCGACATGCAGCGGCAGCGTGTTGGTGACGCCGCGAATGTGGCCGGACACCACCGACACCGCGCCGAACTCGCCCATGGCCCGCGCCGTACACAGCACCACGCCGTAGATCAGGCCCCACTTGATGTTCGGCACGGTGACATGCCAGAACATCTGCCAGCCATTGGCGCCGAGTAGGCGTGCGGCTTCTTCTTCCTGGGTGCCCTGCTCCTGCATCAGCGGGATCAGCTCACGGGCCACGAACGGCACGGTGACGAAGATGGTCGCCAGCACGATGCCCGGCAGGGCGAACACGATCTGGATGTCGTGGTCTTGCAGCCACGGCCCGAAGAAGCCCTGGGCGCCGAACATCAACACGTATACCAGGCCTGCGATCACCGGCGAAACCGAGAACGGCAGGTCGATCAGCGTGACCAGGATGCTCTTGCCACGGAACGAGTACTTGCTCACGCACCAGGCGGCGCAGACGCCGAACACCAGGTTGAGCGGCACAGAAATCAGCACGGCGACCACCGTGAGTTTCAGCGCCGACAGCGCGTCGGGTTCAAGGATTGCGCTGAAGAACGTGCCGAGGCCGTTTTTCAAGCCCTGGGACACCACCACCAGCAACGGCAGCAGCAGGAACAGCACGAATACCAGCCAGCCAAGGCCGATCAGGATACGTCGCGAGGTCGCGCTGCCACGGCGGGCGGCGTTGGCCGAGGACGCGGCGGAAATAGACGATTGGGACATGTTCCGCGCCTCCTTATGGACGTTCGATGCGCCGCTGCAACAGGTTGATCAGCAGCAGCAAGACAAAGGACACCACCAGCATCAGCACACCAATGGAGGTGGCGCCGCGGTAGTCGTATTGGTCGAGCTTGACCATGATCAGCAATGGCAGGATTTCGGTTTTCATCGGCATATTGCCGGCGATGAAGATCACCGAACCGTACTCACCCACGCCTCGGGCAAAGGCCAGGGCGAAGCCGGTCAGCCAGGCGGGCAGCAATGCCGGCACTAGGATGTAGCGGAACACTTGCAACGGCTTGGCACCGAGGCAGGCGGCAGCCTCTTCGATTTCCCGGGGGATATCGGCCAGTACCGGCTGCACGGTGCGCACCACGAAAGGCAACGTGACGAAGGTCAGCGCCAGGGTGATACCCAGAGGGGTGTAGGCGATCTTGAAGCCCAGGTCCGTGGCGAACTGGCCGACCAGGCCATTGGGCGCGTACAGCGCCGTCAGCGCGATACCGGCGACGGCGGTGGGCAGGGCGAACGGCAGGTCGATCATCGCGTCGATGACCTTGCGCCCGGGGAAGGTGTAGCGCACCAGCACCCAGGCCAGCAAAGTGCCAATCACACCGTTGATGAGTGCGGCGTACAGCGCGGTGCTGAAGCTCAGCTTCAAGGCCGCCAGTACACGAGGTGCGGAAATGATGTTCCAGAACTGATCCCAGGTGAGTTGAGCGGCGTGTACAAACATCGCCGCCAGCGGGATGAGCACAATCAGGCTGAGGTACACGACGGTGTAGCCCAGCGTCAGCCCGAAGCCGGGTATGACGGGGGAGATACGACGCGACATAAGAGTCCTTGGTTAAAGGGTAGAAACCACTGCAGGAGCGCGCTTTTTGTGGCAGCTGGCTTTTCTGTGGGAGCCGGGCTTGCCCGCGATGCAGGCACCTCGGTGTATCAGCCACACCACGGTGATGCTATCGCAGGCAAGCCAGCTCCCACACCAGCCCAGTTCCTACAGAAAGTCAGGCCCCTACAGTTACTTTGGCTTACTGCGCCGTATAGATCTGGTCGAACACGCCACCGTCATTGAAGAATTTCGGTTGGGCAGTTTTCCAGCCGCCGAAGTCTTTGTCGATAGTCACCAGGTCCAGTTTCGGGAACTGCTGGGCGTATTTGGCGGCGACTTTTTCATCCCGTGGACGGTAGAAGTTCTTCGCCGCAATCTCTTGGCCCGCCGGGCTGTACAGGTGGTTGAGGTACGCCGTGGCGATCTCGGTGTTGCCCTTTTTCTCGGCGTTCTTGTCGACCACGGCCACAGGCGGTTCCGCCAGGATCGACAGGGACGGCACGACGATGTCGAATTTGTCGGCGCCGCCGTCTTCCTTCAAGGCCAGGAACGCCTCGTTTTCCCACGCCAGCAGCACGTCACCCTGGCCGTTGTTGACGAAGGTAATGGTAGAACCGCGTGCGCCGGTGTCCAGTATCGGGACGTGCTTGAACAGCTCTTTGACGTATTCCTGGGCCTTGGCTTCGCTGCCGCCGGCCTTGAGGCCGTAGGCCCAGGCGGCGAGGAAGTTCCAGCGTGCACCGCCGGAGGTTTTCGGGTTGGGCGTGATCACTGAAACGTCTTTCTTGATCAGGTCGCCCCAGTCCTTGATGCCCTTGGGATTGCCCTTGCGCACCAGGAACACAATGGTGGAGGTGTAGGGCGTGCTGGCGTCCGGCAGGCGGGTCTGCCAGTTCTCCGGCAGGGTCTTGCCCAGCTTGGCGATTTCGTCGATGTCACCGGCCAGGGCCAGGGTGACGACGTCGGCGCGCAGCCCATCGATCACCGCCCGGCCTTGCTTGCCCGAGCCACCGTGGGACTGCTGGATCTTGACGTTGTCGCCGGGGTGGGACTGTTTCCAGAAGCTGGTGAATTCTGCGTTGTAGTCCTGGTACAGCTCACGGGTGGGGTCGTACGAGACGTTGAGCAACTCGTAGTCCTTGGCAACGGCGGAACCGGCAAACACGGCACTGGCCAATGCGGCCAAGGCATAACGGCGAATCGACGACATAGAAGCTCCTGAAATTCTTGAGTGTTGGCTTTTCTTATAAGTGCGGGTCTATCGCCGTTCTTGCTCAGCTCGGTTTGTTACCGGGGTTCTGCAGACGGAATTTTTCCTTGCGTTCGATCTGTACCACTTGGGCGTTGTGTACGGTGATTTCCACCGCGCCAAACCGCAGGTCGCGCAGGGCGCTCTGGATTTCACGCAAAATGGCTGCTTCGTCCTGGCCGTCAACGCTACGTAGAGATGCGCTCATGGTCTCGCTCCTGAAATGAGTAGTGCCTGGCAGTGGCGGCACTGCTTGCGGCGTGAGGGCGATAGTAGATAAGCGCGGATATTCTTAAAAATACTATTTAAGAATGTTTATATAACCAGAAAGAATTTTCTGATAGGGCATGGGGTTGCAAGGGTTTCCACAGAAAAAACGCTCATGCACAGGCGCCGCAGAACCTCGTGGGAGCTGGCTTGCCTGCGAAAGCGGCGGTGCAGTAACACATGCAGTGACTGACACACCGCCTTCGCGGGCAAGCCCGGCTCCCACATTGACCGCGTCAGTCCTGGCGGATCAGAGGTGCCCGCGTCCAGTCGATTTCATCAGCCGGCATCGGCCGTCCAAACCAATACCCCTGGCCCATGTCGCATTCCTGATCCAGCAGGAACCGCGCCTGTTCCACCTGCTCGATCCCTTCGGCGTGCACCTGCATGCCCATGCTTTTGGCCAGGGCGATCACCACGCGCACAATCGCGGCGTCGTCTTCGTCCCACGGCAAGCCCGCTACAAAGCCCTGGTCGATCTTGAGCTTCTGCACCGGCAGGCGTTTGAGGCGCAACAACGAGGAATAGCCGGTGCCAAAGTCGTCGATCGCCAGGCGCAGGCCCAGTTCGCGCAGGCGATGCAGTTGCTCCAACGCAACTTCCGGGTCGTCCATCACTGCGCTCTCGGTGACTTCCAGCTCCAGGAAGGCCGGATCCAGCCCTGTGGCGTGCAGCACTTGGGCCACTTGCTCATACAGCTCGCGCCGGGCAAACAGGCGGCTGGAGACATTGATTGCGATAAAGCTCAGCGACGCGCCGTCGGCTAGCCATTGGCACATCTGGCGGCAGGCCTGGTCCATCACCCACGCATCGATCTCGGCAATCAGCCCGGTGCGTTCGGCGATGGGGATGAACTCGCCCGGGGGTACCAGGCCGCGCTCCGGGTGCTGCCAGCGCACCAGTGCTTCAACGCCGACCAGACGGCTGTCGTGCAGGTCGTGCACCGGCTGGTAATAGACGCGCAGCTCATGTTGGTCGAGGGCGCGGCGCAGCTCGCCAGCGATTTCCACCCGATACTGGGCGTGGGCGGTCAGCTCTTCGGTATACAACGCGTAGCCTTCGCGCCCGGCGCTCTTGGCCTTGAACAACGCGGAATCGGCGTTGCGCAGCAGTTGCTCGGCGCTCAGGGCGTCACTGGGGAACAGGCTGATACCGATACTGGCGCTGATAAACAGCTGGTTGCCGTCAAAAATGAACGGATCCTTCATGGCATTGAGCATGCGCTGCGCCAAAGCCGCCGCTTGCACCACCTGCGGGCAGCTTTCTGCCAGCACGGCAAATTCGTCGCCCCCCAGGCGCGCCAGGGTAACCCCCGGCCCAAACAGGCCGCTGAGGCGTTCGGCCACCAGCTTGAGCAACTGATCGCCGACGTTATGGCCGAGGCTGTCGTTGATGATCTTGAAGTGGTCCAGGTCCATCAACAGCAGGGCGCAGCCACGTTTATGCACCTGCGCGGAGGCCAGGGCCTGCTCGGCGCGATCGGTGAACAGCAGGCGGTTGGGCAGGTCGGTGAGCGGGTCGTGATGGGCAAGGTGCGCCAATTCGTGCTCAGAGTTCTTCATGGCGCTGATGTCCGAAAACACCGCCACGTAGTGGCTGACCTGGCCCTGGTCATCGTGAATCACCCGTATGGTTTGCCACTGGGGGTAAACCTCGCCGCTTTTACGGCGGTTCCAGATTTCGCCGCTCCATTCGCCGGTGCTTTCCAGGGCCTGGAACATTTGCTGGTAGAAATGCGCCGAGTGGCGCCCGGACTTGAACAGGCTTGGCCGTTGGCCCATGACGTCTTCGCACTGGTAGCCGGTGATCTCCATGAAAGCGCGGTTGACGTGCACGATCAGCCCTTGGGTATCGGTGACCAGCACCCCTTCGCGGGTGCAATCGAACACCGCAGCGGCCTGGCGCAGGCGCTCGCGGTTCTCTTTCAGGGGTTGTTGCAACGCATGGGCACGGGCAAAACGCCGGCCTATCCAGTAAATGACCAAGGCGCTGAGGCTGACCCACACATAACCGCGCGCCTGCAGCCAGCGCCCCAGCGCCCATGGTTCATCGATAAAGTTGATTAATAGGTAATTGCTGAGCTGGAGCCAAACGATAGAAACCAGCAGGTACACCAACCCCGCACGTAGGGCACCTCGGTATGAAAACAGCATATGCTTAGTAATCCTTACTAAATAACCAGAATCGCCCTACAAAGGATCAGGATTATAGAGGAGGAAACACTTTGTAAGTCTTATCTGAAACGGTGACTGGTTTTATCTGCAAAGGAAGTGATAATGCGGGTGCTGTTTTTTTCTTTATCTGAGGGCCATACAGCCTATGTGGTACAACGGTTTTCTTGATCTGTCCGCCTGGCAACTGGTGGCAGTCACGCTGTTGATGACCCACGTGACCATTATTGGGGTCACTGTCTATCTGCACCGTTATTCGGCCCATCGCTCGCTCGAGCTCAATGCCGGCCTTAAACACTTCTTCCGCTTCTGGCTGTGGCTGACCACGGCGCAGAACACCCGCGAGTGGACCGCCATTCACCGCAAGCACCACGCCAAGTGCGAAACCGTCGATGACCCGCACAGCCCGGTGATCAAGGGCTTGTCCACCGTGCTGCGCAAAGGTGCCGAGCTGTACCGCGCCGAGGCGGAAAACCCCGAGACCCTGCGCATCTACGGCAAGAACTGCCCGGACGACTGGATCGAACGCAAACTCTACACGCGCTACCCGCTGCTGGGCGTGGCGCTCATGGGCGTGATCGACCTGCTGCTGTTCGGCACCATCGGTATCACCATCTGGGCGATCCAGATGATGTGGATCCCGTTCTGGGCCGCCGGTGTGATCAATGGCCTGGGGCATGCCGTGGGCTATCGCAACTTCGAATGCCGTGACGCCGCCACCAACCTGGTGCCGTGGGGCATCATCGTCGGCGGCGAAGAGCTGCACAACAACCACCACACCTACCCTAACTCGGCCAAGCTGTCGGTGAAGAAGTGGGAGTTCGACCTGGGTTGGGCCTGGATCAAAGTGTTCAGCTTCCTGCGCCTGGCCAAGGTGCAGCGCGTGGCCCCCATCGCCCACCGCGTCGAAGGCAAGGGCAGCCTGGACATGGACACCGCCATGGCGATCCTCAACAACCGCTTCCAGATCATGGCCCAATACCGCAAGTTGGTGATTGGCCCGTTGGTCAAGCAGGAGCTGGAGAAGGTCGATCATTCGGTGCGCCACCAGTTCCACCGCGCCAAGCGCCTGCTGTCGCGGGAAACCAGCCTGCTGGAAGACCGCCACCACTTGCGCATCCAGAGCATGCTGGAACACAGCCATGCCCTCACGGTGATCTACGAGAAGCGCCTGGCGCTGCAGCAGATCTGGCTCAAGACCAGTTCCAATGGCCACGACATGCTGGCGGCGATCAAGGAATGGGTGCATGAAGCCGAGGCCAGCGGCATCCAATCCCTGCGCGATTTTGCCCACCAGTTGAAGACTTACTCGTTGCGTCCTACAGCGGCGTGAGGGCGCCGTGGGAGGGTTCGCCCTCCCACGCACTGGCTTTTTGGCGCCATTTTCCGGGCACCGTCAATGCATGCTGATCACGGAACTTCACCGCAATTCCCCTCTCTCAAAGAACACTTCGCCATCATGGTGACCCCTTGTAGTGACCGCTTTTGCACCCTGCGGCGCGCCCAGAGAGAGTTGTACCGATGGTTCACGAAAAGCCCAGCCTGCCCGATGTGCCCACCGCCGAGCCGCCGCGCCCGGCCGCGGCGGCGACCCTGTTGGCGCTTATGCATGCTCAAGGTGAAGTCGAGCGGCTGAGTGAGCGTGAGCAACTGCTCAGTTCCCTGCTGGTCAGCGTGAACGCCGTGCTCTGGGCCATCGATTGGGAAACACGCCGCGTGCTGTATGTGAGCCCGGCGTACGAGCGGCTGTTTGGCCGCTCCGCCGGCCTGCTGCTGGCCGACCACCGTGAATGGCGCAACAGCGTCCACCCCGAAGACCTCGACTACGCCGAACACAGCCTGGCCCGTGTGCTGGAACAGGGCGCCGTGGAGGACCGCGAGTACCGCATCATCACCGCTGACGGGCAGATCCGCTGGTTGAGTGACAAGTGCTACATCAACCAGCAGGTGGTGCCCGGTGAAGCGCTGATCGTGGTGGGCATCGCCGAAGACATCACCGAAAAGAAGCAACTTGAGCTGGAACTGCATCGCCTCGCCACCACCGACGTACTGACCCAAAGCAGCAACCGCCGACACTTCTTCGAACTCGCCAACCAGGCGTTCGACAATGCCTGCGCGCAGGGCACGCCGCTGGCGTTCCTGTTGCTGGACATTGATGATTTCAAAGACATCAACGACACCTACGGCCACCTGGAAGGCGACCAGGTGCTGCGGCGCATCGCTGAGAGCGGTCGCGGGGTATTGCGCCGTGGCGACCTGTTCGGGCGCGTTGGTGGCGAAGAATTTGCTGCTGTGCTGCCGGGTTGCCCACCGGAGATGGCCCTGCAGGTTGCCGAACGGTTGGGCAAGGAAATCCAGGCGTTGGTGTTCAGCTATGAGGGGCATGAGTTCAATGTGACCGTCAGCCAGGGCCTGGCCGGCCTGCGCGAAGACGACTCCACCCTCGACAGCCTGTTTGCCCGGGCGGATGCGGCAATGTACGAGGCCAAGCGCCAAGGCAAGAACCGCGTTATCGCCGGGTAACACCGACACACTGTGGGAGCTGGCTTGCCTGCGATGGCGTCTTGACTGACCCACCGCTATCGCAGGCAAGCCAGCTCCCACAATTGACAGGTGTGTGTTTCAGGTTTTGCGCACTCGGGTGAGTTCCGGCAAGCCGATCTTGAGCAGCCGCGCGGTCTTGCTGCCCGCCAGTTCTTCCAGCCCTTCGTGCTCGGTCAGCCGCGCCATTTGCACCGCCAGGTTCACCACCAGGGCTTCGCGCGAATACACCCCGCCTTCAAGTGAATAGATCCCTGCGATCAACTGCCGCAACTCCAGCGGCAAGCGCCAACGCGTGCGCAACGCCGAACCGTAGGCAGCGCCAAAGGCGTCGAGGGATTCGCCGATGGCTTCGTCATCCAGGGCGCCGCCGCCCTGGCGCCAGTCTTCCAGGCAGCGCAACAAGGCCAGGTCGCCCAAGCGATGCAGGATGCAGGCGCTGTAGCAGCGCTGGTGATCCAGTTCCAACATGCGCGCCAGACGTCGGGCGTAGTCGGCGCTGTCCTGGGACAGTTGCCAGTGCCGCTCGGCGTAGGCCACCAGCCCAGGGTCGCCCAACACCACGTTGTGCTTGAGCGCCAGGCCCAGGATGAGGTTCATGCTCTGGCCGGGCACCAACTTATGCAGGGCCTCTGACAGGGTCTGCACCGGCGTGCCGTGGTAGCCGGCGCTGTTGGCGGCGGCGATCAGTACGGCGGTGATTTGCGGGTCGCTGTGTACCTGGTCTTCCAACTGCTTGAGGTCCAGGCCTTCGGGCCCCAGGCTGCGTTGCACGGCGGTTTTCACATCCACACGCAACGGCGCCCCATCGCAGACCTCGCGGCGCCGCTCGAGGAAGGCGGGCAAGGTCATGCCCGGCGCCAGGGGTGGAATTTCGCAGTACACGCTTTCGCCTTCATTGAGCAGCAGGTCTTGCAAGCGCTGGGTCAGGCTTTCCATGTTCAGCGGGCGGGTCAGGTAGGCGGTGGGCGCCAGGGGCAAGGCTTCGCGCACGCTGGCGCTGTCGTTGCGACTGCTCAGCAAGATAAACGGCAGCGAACGGCGCTTCTGGCGCACGCTGCGCAGCAGGCTCAGGCCATCCACGCCCGGCAGCTCCCAATCCGCCAGGATCAGGTCATAGGTTTTTTCGCCCAACAGCGTGGCGGCGTGCTGCCCATCGGCGCACACATCCAAACGTGCGTCACAGCGCACATTCAACAACACTTGCTTGAGCAGGTCCCGCGACCAAGGGTCTGCTTCGGCGATTAACACTCGGGGTACAGCGGGTAAATCAACAGCAGTCATCCAGCACGCTCCATCGGCAATGCTTGCACCTTAGACAATGCAGCCGCGTGCGTACAATGAAGCAGGCACAAAAAAACCGCCGAAGCGGTTTTTTTGCTTTTTCTTTTTGTAGGAGCGAGCTTGCTCGCGAAGGTCGTCAACGAAAACGCGGGCAGCCTTTGAAACGCGGTGCCTGGGGGTTTTTCGCGAGCAAGCTCGCTCCTACAGGGGCGTGTCAGAGTTCGGAGAAGCACTCTTCGATGATCGCCAGGCCTTTGTCCAACTGCTCGTCCGGCGAGGTCAGGGGCACCAGTACGCGCAACACGTTGCCGTAGGTACCGCAGGACAGCAGGATCAGGCCCTTGTCACGTGCCTTGGCCACCACGGAGGCAACGGCGGCAGCGTTTGGCTTGTGGGTGTCGCCGTCTTCGAACAGCTCGACCGCGATCATCGCGCCCAAGGCACGTACTTCGCCGATCACCGGGTACTTGGCCTGGATAGCCTTGAGGCCAGTCACCAGGCGCTCGCCCACGGCCTTGCAGCGGTCCAGCAGGTGCTCTTCTTCGAACACTTCCATCACCGCCAGGGCCGCGGCGCAGGCAATCGGGCTACCGGCATAGGTGCCGCCCAGGCCGCCTGGGGCGATGGCGTCCATGTACTCGGCCTTGCCGCACACACCGGCCAGCGGGAAGCCGCCCGCGATGGATTTGGCGAAGGTGGTCAGGTCGGCGGCAACGCCCATCTGTTCCATGGCGAAGAAAGTACCGGTACGGCCGGCACCGGTTTGCACTTCGTCGGCGATCAGCAGGATGCCGTGCTTGTCGCACAGTTCGCGCAGGCGCTTCATGAAGGCTTTTGGCGCGACGTAGAAACCGCCCTCGCCCTGCACCGGCTCGATGATGATGGCGGCGATATCACGCGGCTCGGCATCGTTCTTGAAGATACGCTCGATGCTGGCGATGGAGTCGTCGACGCTCACACCGTGCAGTTCGTTGGGGTACAGCGCACGGAACACGCCGCCTGGCATCAGGCCCATGCCGGCCGAGTAAGGCACGACCTTACCGGTGAGGCCCAGGGTCATCATGGTGCGGCCGTGGTAAGCGCCGGTGAAGGCGATCACGCCGGCACGGCCTGTGGCGGCGCGGGCGATTTTCACGGCGTTTTCTACCGCTTCGGAACCGGTGGTGACCAGCAGGGTTTTCTTGGCGAAATCACCTGGCACTTTGGCAGCGACTTTTTCGCACACTTCTACGTAGGGCTCGTAGGCCAATACCTGGAAGCAGGTGTGGGTCAGCTTGTTGAGTTGCTCGGTCACGGCCGCGATGATTTTCGGGTGTACGTGGCCGGTGTTCAGCACGGCGATACCGCCGGCGAAGTCGATGAACTCGCGACCTTCAACGTCGGTCACGGTGGCGTTCTTCGCGGAGTCGGCGAAGATCGGGTGAATCTGGCCAACACCGCGCGGTACAGCGGCTTCGCGGCGTTTCATCAGGGAAGCGTTGGTCTTGCTCATAAAGTCCTCATTCGCCGCTCATCGGGCGGCGTGGCTCAAGGATAGGTGGCGGGGAGGCAACTACGGCAGCATGCGATGATCGACTGCCACAGCTTTCCCGGCCACTGCGAATAACCATGTGAAACACGCAAAGGGGCAGCGCTCTCGTGCCCTCTGCGTTTACTGCAATCCCGTGCCTTAGATACCCAGGCAGAGGTATTTGATTTCCAGGTAATCCTCGATCCCGTACTTGGAGCCTTCACGGCCCAGGCCCGAGGCCTTGATGCCGCCGAACGGCGCCACTTCGTTGGAGATCAACCCGGTGTTGACGCCGACCATACCGTATTCCAGGGCCTCGGCCACGCGGAACACTCGGCCCAGGTCGCGGGCATAGAAGTAGGAGGCCAGGCCGAACTCGGTGTCGTTGGACATGGCGATCACTTCGGCTTCGTCTTTGAAGCGGAACAGTGGCGCCAGCGGGCCGAAGGTTTCTTCCTTGGCCACGGCGGCGTTTTTCGGCACGTCGACCAGGATGGTCGGTTCGAAGAAGTTGCCTTCCATGACCTTGCCACCGGCCAACAACTTGGCGCCTTTGCTCAGGGCATCAGCGATATGTTCCTGCACCTTGGCCACCGCTTTTTCGTCGATCAGCGGGCCGGTGGTGGTGCCGTCTTCCAGACCGTTACCGATCTTCAGTTTGGTCACCGCCACCTTGAGCTTTTCAGCGAAGGCGTCGTACACCGAATCCTGGATGTACAGGCGGTTGGCGCAGACGCAGGTCTGGCCGTTGTTGCGATACTTGGAGATGATCGCGCCTTCGACGGCCTTATCCAGGTCAGCGTCGTCGAACACGATGAACGGTGCGTTACCGCCCAGCTCCAGGGAGACTTTCTTGATGTCCTTGGCGCATTCGGCCATCAGCTGGCGACCAATTTCGGTCGAGCCGGTGAAGGACAATTTACGCACGATGGGGTTGCTGGTCAGCTCGCCGCCGATGTCGCCGGCGCTACCGGTGACCACACTGAGCACGCCTTTGGGGATACCGGCGCGGTGCGCCAGCTCAACCAGGGCCAGGGCCGAGAACGGGGTTTGCGAGGCCGGCTTGATCACCATGGTGCAACCGGCGGCCAGGGCCGGGCCGGCTTTGCGGGTGATCATCGCGGCGGGGAAGTTCCACGGGGTGATGGCTGCGGTCACGCCGATAGGCTGCTTGATCACGATCAGGCGCTTGTCGGGCTGGTGGCCGGGGATCACGTCGCCATAGATGCGCTTGGCTTCTTCGGCGAACCACTCGATAAAGGAGGCAGCGTAGACGATTTCGCCCTTGGCTTCGGCCAGCGGCTTGCCTTGTTCGAGGGTCATCAGGCGGCCGAGGTCGTCCTGGTTTTCGATCAGCAGTTCGAACCAGCGGCGCAGCTTGTTGGCGCGCTCCTTGGCGGTGAGTGCACGCCAGGCTGGCAGGGCCTTGTCGGCGGCTTCGATGGCGCGACGGGTTTCCGCGGCGCCCATCTTCGGCACGGTGCCGAGAATCTCGCCCGTGGCCGGGTTGTTGACCTTGATGGTTTGACCATTGTCCGCATCGACCCAAGCGCCATCGATAAAGGCTTGCTGGCGGAACAACTGGGTGTCTTTAAGCTGCATGTCGGCTTTCCTTAACAGCACCGCGCGCACGCGGAGCGAATTAGAGTTGTTGAAAGGCGCCTTGTGGGCTGCCGTCAGGGAAATCAGCCCCAGCGCGCAGAAGAAATGAAAGAGCGCACGGGAGACAGAGCGTTTGAAATCTCAAACGAATCCTAGGATCAATGGGGGTACAGGGCAATAGGATGTTCGAAAAAAAGAACGAATATGGCGCATCCGGCTCATCTTTCGGATCAAACGCACACACGACAACAGCCCCGGAGCCTTGTGGGCGCCGGGGCTGCTGGGGGCTCTGCAGCTTAAGGTTGGAACGACTTGAGCACGGCCAGCAGGCTGGTCAAGTTGTCGGCCACGCCGCCTTGGGCGACTTTTTCGGTGGCGGCGGCGCCAGCGGTGGTGTCGACGCTGTAGATCTGCATCACGCCCTGGTTGGTGGCCGCCTGAGCCAGGGTGTTTTGTTGCTGTTGGGCCGAGACCGAGTTCTGGAACAGGATCGCCGTGGCCTGGCCCATGGATTGGTAGATGGTGCTCATGGCCATTGCGGGTGATTCGGCAACCACCTTGACGTTGGTCTGGGTGACGGCATCGGTGATTTGCGGGCTGACTGTACTCATGGTTAAAACTCCTGGGTTGAGAAAGAACAACATCCGTTATTGCTCAGTGCTTAAGGCTGGAACGACTTGAGCACGGTCAACAGGCTGGTGAGGTTATCCGACACGCCGCCCTGGGCGACTTTCTCGGTAGCCGCAGCACCTGCGGTGGTATCGACGCTGTAGATCTGCATCACGCCCTGGTTGGTGGCCGCCTGGGCCAGGGTGTTTTGCTGCTGCTGGGCTGACACCGCGTTCTGGAACAGAATCGCCGTGGCCTGCGCCATGGATTGATAGATAGTGCTCATCGCCATCGCTGGCGATTCGGCCACCACTTTGACGTTGGTCTGGGTGACCGCGTCGGTAATTTGCTCGTTGACTAATGGCATGATCAATTTCCTTATTTAGTACACGGTGCATTCCGTGTTCATCAATGAACGTTGCGGAACAGGCGCTGTGAAACGCAGGGTCAAGGTTTTGCAGTGGGGCCCAGCGCCGCTTCAATCTGGGCGATCAACCCTTGGATCAGTGCCTGCACTTCCTTGCGTTGCGCGTCCTGGTCGGGAGCTGCGCCATCCAACACCTGGCGCAGCGCCGCTTCACGTTGCAGGGCAGCGGTCTTGAGCGCTTGTTCGTTGGCCTTCGATTGCGCAAGCACTTCGGTAGCGCGCTTGAGGGTTTCGTCGACGATGGCCTGGGGCGTTCCGGCGAAAATCTGCGGGTTGCGCAGCATCGCTTCGAGCCGTTGGCGGTCATCGGCAGACAGGACCGAGGGTGTGGAAGGGGGTGCCATGTCGATCTCCTTGGGCTTTACGTCGCCTGCAAAAGGGCCGCTAAAGCCGCACCTCTCTGCCGTCTTCCCAGAAACCGGCAAAGAAAAAACGCGGCGACGCAGCACAGAACGTCGCGAGCTCTGCCGGTGTCATCGCTGAGGGTTGCCGATTGAAGATGGCCGGCGGTGGCGGAACCAGATTGGCCGCGTTGTAGAGGTTGCCGACCTCATAAGCGTTGGCCGCGAATTGTGAGCAAAAGGAACCGCTGCCTATCGCTATCGATTCATTGATCCGAGCCTGCAGGGTGTCGTTGGCCTTCCAGTTCTTGAATGCAGAAAGCATCGCGTTCCACGCGCTATAACTGCCGTCGATTTCATCGCCGAGCTTGTCGAAATAGAACTGCTTGGCCGCCAGCGCCGCCGCAAACCCCAGCTCAGTGTCACGGCAGGAAAACACCATGGCGGTGCGAGGGGGTTTTTCCAGGCTCACGTCAGTCAACGCCAGGCCAGTGCCGACGCTTTCGATCACCATGGTCTTGCTCACCGCAATTGCCGGGTGGACCACATTCAGATACGTCGTGTCCTGTGAGAACACCTTGGCTTTGACCAACTGACCGGCTTTGATGAAAGCCCGCGTCGTACTGTCATCTTCTTGCTTCACCGAAAAAATAAGATCTCCAACGTCCATGATGTCGCTCCTCATTCAAGAAAAGTTGCTTTCAAGTTGCTGTTGCACCGCCCCAGCAGAACGCCGGAGCGCTGTGCTCGGTTCAGGCCGCTGGCGCGGCCCGGTTGGCCAAGGTGTCGGCGTACTTGGCGATGCTCTGGTCGATCTTGTCGATGGCCACGCTGGCGGCTTCGGCTTCCATCGCACCGGCAGCGGCAGCCACAGCGGCAGCGGCGCCCACCAGCAGGTCGGTGGCCAAGGCGCCCAAGGCGTCTTCGGCAGCGGCCGGCAGGTTGTCCTTGACGATGTTCTCGGTCATTTGCTGGAGCAGCACGGCCTGGGCCGCCAGGGCGATCTTGCTGACCCCGTCGAAGTACCCCGCCGCCGCTTGCGCCACCAGCCCGGCCGCCTGACTGATCATCATGTCGGCCGGCACCGCGATCTGCGCCGGCGCATAGGCAAAGTTCTGCGCGTTGGTGAACTGCACCGCCTGCACGATCTGGCTATTGAGCGCCGCCGTGCTGTCGGATGACGGCGTGCTCACCTGGTTGAGCAAGTGCTCGTTCATGCGCGCCATGATCGAGCGCGAGGCCGGTGCGGCGGGCGCCGACGCAGGTGGGTCGGCGGCGGGCGTTGCTTGGGAGGCGGCGGGTTTCTTTCTGCTGAACCACGACATAATCGATCTCCCGAGGGCTCAGCCCTTCTCGCCAATCTGCATGATCAGCGCCACGGCCTTGGAGATCACCGCGTTGGAAATCTGATTCATCGCCTGCTGGCTGTTGACCGCGTTCTGCAACGACAGGCCCGCCGCGCTGCTGGCCACCTGGTACAGCGACGCGATGGCCTGGGCCGGCGCCTCTGCCACCACCTTGACGTTGGTTTGAGTGACCGCGTCGGTGATCTGGCTGTTGACCTCTGTCATACATCTCTCCTTGATGGCATTCACCCAGGTTTGGGTGTGGATAGCGGCGGCGTGCTGCGCTCATACCACTAGAACGCCCCACGCCAACGTCTGTGAATCGCCTTCAGCGCAAGGCACTGCGCAGCAGTTGCACGCGCTTGCGCACCAGCGGCAGCTTCACATGCAACTCGGCGGCGATTTGCGGGTAAGGCAGGTCGTCGACAAAACGCATCTCGAACAAGCGCTGCTGCAACAGCGGTAACCGTGCGACATGCGCCTCGATCTGCTCCAGGCGCTCATAGCATTCCACCCGCTCCAGCACCGAGGCGCAGGGCGCGGCGAGCGCGGCCAGGTGATCGTGTTCAAGGTCCACCGAATCATCGAACAACCGCCCCTCGCGCTTGCTGCGCCGCACGCTGTCGAGAAACACATGGTCGAGGACCAGAAACAGAAACCCCTCGGGGTCACGAATGCGCTCCGGCGAACGCCGAAAAAACAGCAGGGCCTTGATCGCCGTGGCCGACAACCACTCCTGGCCCTGATCCAGATTGCCCTTGGCCCGCCGCAACGCCCGGCGCCTGAGCTCGCCGTGCACAGCGCGCCAACTCGCTTCGAACAAACGGTCATCGGCGGCCCATTGATCCTTGAACTGAACAGTCATCCCCATCGCCAGCACTCCTGTGCATCCTTGATGAAGGGCCAGTCTGCGAGGGCTCGACGGGGGTACGCTGTTACCTGGGGAACACCGCCACAACTAATTCAGCGCAAAAGCCTTGCGCCGCAAATGCTCGACATCGTTGATCACCATGCGCTCCAGATCGCCGCTGATCACGCCACTGCGCCGCCACACTTGCAGCTGCACATTCAGCTTGGGCCGGCTGGTATTCAGCATCGACGCCAACACCCCTTGGCTTGCGGGCAACGACACACTGGGCAAGGCCAACGCCAGGTCGATCTCGCCCAGGTTCGCCAATAAAAACCGCGCCAACCGCGACTCCAGCCGATGCAGGCACACCAACTCCAGCAACTCGATGGCGTGCAGCAAACGCAGCATCATCAGCATCAACAAACGCCGCAGAAACGCAGGTTCCTCAAACAACACAGCAAAATGCCGACTGCCCAACTGCAACAAACGCGTGGGCCCGCTGGCAAAGGTAGAAGACTCGCGCCCATGATCCTTGATCAACGCCGTCTCCCCCACCACCTGCCCGGCCCCGGTGCTGCCGATGATCTGCTCTCGACCATCGGGCCCATGCACCACCGAATAAATCCGCCCCTCGACTACCAGCGCAATAAACTCGAGGGTGTCGTCCTTGAAATACAACAGCTCACGATCATCCAGCGTGCGCTCCACCATGTGGGTGGCAACGTAGCGCAAGAGGTGCTCCGGCATACCTCGAAACAAATCGGAGCGAGCCAGCAGGGTTTGTCTGAGCGGGAGATCGAGCATCACGGTTCCTTTGGAATGCATGCGTTCACCTGAGGAATTGCGGCGTGGAAGCGGGGTTAAAGCCACAAGAGCAAAGCAAACAAAGGGACGTGCGGCGCGGGGAGTTGTGAATGAGGGTGGCAATTAGCCATTTTTGTCGGAAATGGACGACAGGGGGCGGGGGGAATGCCGGAATGGACGCATCAGGTCGACATGGGTATGATGTCGCCCGCACAAGCATCCGTAGCTCAGCTGGATAGAGTACTGCCCTCCGAAGGCAGGGGTCGTGGGTTCGAATCCCGCCGGGTGCACCAGATGTGGAATGGAAGAGCCTCAGGTCGGGAGATTTGGGGCTTTTTTGTGGGTGGTGATTTAGTGCTTATGCAACACCTCAAACCGCGCTGATAAACCTAGTTCGGAAAGCGCTTATGCAGCACCAGCAACGTCTCATTTGTCGACGAGGTGTTTCCCTCCTTACGCGGCTTCACGACGGTTTGAAAATAAATCTGTCCCGAATGGCACTATATAGTTACTGCTGCTGCAAACTAGGCAAATTTCGCGAATTTAACGTCGAGCTGATTGAATATCAGATGCGAAATGACCGAAAATTTGACCGACAAAGGGAGATTACGTCATGGTCGAGCGCTGTCTAGGTTTCTTATGTTTCATTCCGGTTGGGACCGGCGAAACAAAGTTTTTTGGGTTTTCTGAATTTTTGGCGGGTCTCGCTTTGATGGTACTAGCATGGACTATAGCCGACGTATCGTACAAATTCCGGGTCGCGACCGCTCCTCTGCCACTTAGACGTCTAACTTTTTACACTGTTTCAATTGTCGGTTTCCTTACACTAATGACAGACCTTTGGCGGGCGGAGGGGTGGTTAGTGCCTAAGGGAAATATACTTACTCCTGCAACCTGGCAAGCCTTTTTAGGACTGATGTTTCTTATAACCTTCTTGTCTTGGGCATGGTATGCATTCATCCGACCACCAATATTTGGGCGAAGTAGTGCGAAGCATTTTGCCAACGCCATCTATCACTTTGTATTAAAGGGGGCACCTGCAGAACTAGCTATTATTGCTGAAGAGTTGCGTAGGTCTGCTAAAAACATTGTTAAGTATTCAGCTAATGGTCCTGAGAGGGCCGGCAGCAGTGCTCCTATCAGGGGGCGGTTGCAGAAGCTGAGTGCAACACGGTTATTGATTTGAAGCTGGAGCATGATGCCGCATAGCCATGGCTTCCTGCATCACCTCGCCCATGACTTCGATCGGGCACTTGAAATCGAAGCGTT